>CAZNRJ010000001.1:0-11546 GCA_964574945.1 uncultured Ohtaekwangia sp.
TCGTTTTGCCTTTCGGAGTGCGGAGGCGTCTGACACTTTTAAAGTGTCTGACACCTGTAGCCTGAGATCGCGCTCATACCGTTGCAACAAATCGCCTTCAATTTCTTCGAGCAGGTGCGGTGGGCAGAAGGCTTTGAGCAATCGAAATGCAAATAAGGTATCGGTGTCTTTCATATCAGGAATTATTATATTTGGCGTATGAAAACGATCACTTTAAATCTGGATGATTCGCTCGTAGCGCGGTACGGTAATCTTTCGCCTGAAGAAAAAAAACGGGTAGATAAATTGCTCGGCAACGTGCTGAAAGAAGTTTTTAAAAAGAATCAAGGAGATAAACTTTCGGATGTAATGGATGAAATTTCCAGGCAAGCTCAAGCCAATGGGCTTACCATTGCCAAACTTGCTGAAATAATGGAGTGGGACGAACAAACCACCATAAATCTTTTTGGTGAAGAAGCCGTACGAAATGGCCATTAACCATTTCGTAATAGACACGAATGTTTTAATCAGCGCATTTGTATTCAAATCAAAAAAGCCTGCGGATGTCCTTAAGCTAAGCCTTTCGAAAGGAAAAGTAGTTATCTCAGCCGATTTAATCAGTGAGTATAAATCAACGTTGTTAAACGAAAAATTCGATCCTTTTATATCGAAACAATTACGGGAAACTGAGCTATCGTTGTTCATAGATTGTTGTGATGTAATTGTGCCCCATGAAAAAATTACAGCCTGCCGCGATGCTGACGATAATATGTGTTTGGAATTAGCCGTAAGCGCCAATGCTTCCTGCATTGTTACAGGTGATAAAGACTTACTCGACCTCAATCCTTTTCGTGGAATATCCATCATGACACCAAACGATTTTTTAAATTCATTTTGATCGTTCTGTTTCCTTACTCATTTCTTAAACTGTCAACCGGGTTGGCTCTTGCTGCCCGAATAGTTTGTGTCGCGATTGTTAAGAGGGCGATTGACAAAAGAGTTATGGCTGCGTAAATAAAAATCCAGAGATCAATACTAATGCGATAAGCAAAAGATTGCAGCCACCACTCTATGGAATACCAGGCAACCGGGGTAAAGATTACCACTGCAATCAAAATAGGCTTTAGTGAATTAAGACTCAATAGTTTCGTAATTCCCAGCACCGTGCCACCCATCACTTTCCTGATTCCGATTTCTTTCACCCGCGCTTCTGTCATATAAGTAGATAGCCCAAGTAGCCCTAAGCACGCAATGCATATAGCAATGGATGTGAAAATAGTTGTGGTAGTTAACGTAGTTTTTAAGTTGCTGAACTTGCGTTCATACTCGGCATCCGCAAAGTGATATTCAAATGGATATTCGGGATTATATTTCGTTGTCAGTTCGGAGAGTTTGTGAAGATTCTCTGCCGTTGAGTTATCGGTGTTAAGCTTAAGGTACGCCACATTAAAAGCATTCCTGAGTTTGCTGCCACAGAATAACAGGATCGGCTCTACTTTCTGAAACGGTGAGGTGAGGATAAAATCTTCAACAACCCCTACAACCTGGTACCCTCGCCCATCGTCTGAAATAATTTCTCCAATTGGATTTTCGAAACCCATAACATGGAGAGCAGTTTGATTTAAAATTACCGCTGTTGAATCGGTTGGGAATTTTTGCAAATCAATATCACGACCGAGCACAAGGGTAAGCCCGGCCGTGGTTGATAATTTATCGTCCATATAAAAACGTTCGAAGTCTGTTTTATTGGATGGGTCTTTTCCGTTCCAGCTTATTCCGGTTGTGCTGCTCCATTGTTCGGTCATCGGAGCACTCGTTTTAGTGATGGAAGTGGCAAGTCCAGACTGAAGTATCTCGTTTTTATAGGCTGAAAAGTTTTTAATCAGATCGCCAGTAAGCGGAACGTAAATCAAATTGTCTTTGGAATATCCCGCCTCACGATTCTGCACAAATTCAATCTGCTTACGGACAACAATTACAGAAACGATTAACGTAGTGGCAACTCCAAATTGGATAACCACTAAAAATGTTCTTAATGCGCTCTTACTCTGATACGAACCCAATCCTTTTAAAATTTTAACCGGGCGAAATGCCGAGAGATAAAGTGCCGGGTAACTGCCCGCTAAAACACCGATTAATAAAATGAACGCGAACATACCCGCTAAAAAAGTTGTATTGGTAAAGTCAATAAAGAGTTGTTGCTCTATAAGTGTGTTGAAGAATGGAAGCACGAGGTAGGTAATCACCAGGGAAAGTATTCCAGCGCCCAGCACAACCAGGATGGATTCGCACAGGAACTGAAAGATTAGCGATACCCTGTAAGCACCGGTAACTTTTCGCACGGCAACTTCTTTTGCCCGTCTTTGTGCGCGGGCCGTACTCAGGTTAATGAAATTAATGCATGCAATAACCGTAAGGCATACACCCAGTAACCCCAACATACGAATGACTTCTATTCGGCCACCGGCCACCACACCGTTTTCAAAACGGGAGTAAAGCCTCATTTCAGTTAATGGATACAGGAAGATTTCAATGTCCTGGCCTTTGTCATAATGCCTTTTCACAATATCTTTTACAGCCTCGTTGAATGACTCTACGGGTGTTCCTGCCTTTAATTTTACATAGGTTGATACAGAGTTATTTCCCCAAAAAGTGTTTTCTTCTCCCAGGCTTTCAAGAAAAGTGAAAGGGATGATATACTCGAAATCAAAATCTGTGTTGGAAGGCAGGTCTTTCAAAACACCGGTTACGGTGAATTCAAAAGAATAACCTTCCTGCCCAATGGTAACGGGTTTTCCAAAAGCTTCCTCATCGCCAAACAATTGCCTGGCAAAACGATCGGTGATTATTAATGAGCTTGGTTCACTCATTGCTTTTTTGGGATCACCTTTCAATAATGGAAAGGATAGCATGGTGAGAAAAGAAGAGTCAGTGAACACGCCCGTGGTTTTAAGCAATTTTGTTTCGCCAGCCGTAAACAAATGAACTACATCCCATTTCGCATAGCTTACGGCACTCTCCACCGATGCATATTCTTCTTTTAAAGTGGGGGCCAACACGCGTGGAGTTGTTCCCCAGCAATCAATTTGGTTATTTCCAATAGATCGGTTCCAAGCCATAAAGATTCGGTCTTTATCGGCATGAAATTGTTCGTAGCTCAGCTCCTGGCTGATCCAAAGAAATAGCAGTAAAGAGCCGGTAATCCCTAAGGCTAATCCAAAGATGTTGATGAACGTAAATGCTTTATTGCGAAGCATCACTCGCCAGGCGACAGTAAAGTAATTGATAAGCATGTTTATTGAGGTTAGGTTTATTCTTGATCTTTTGTTTCGTAACAAAATCCCCGGCCTGAAAAACCGAATGGTGTTCCAGAGCAATCTTCGCTTTGCCTTTCGGAGTGCGGAGGCGTCAGACACTTTTAAAGTGTCTGACGCCTGTAGCCTGAGATCGCGCTCATATCGTTGCAATAAATCGCCTTCAATTTCTTCGAGCAGCTCGGGCGGGCAGAACCACTTGAGCACCCGGAAACACCAATGATTATCCTGCTTACTCATTTTTTAAGTGATCGACTGGGTTTGTATTGGCGGCCCTGATTGTCTGAAATAAACTTGTGAATGCCGTTACAAAAAGAATGATTGCCAATGGCACTAAAAAGAACATGGGTGATATGTCAATCCTCATCGGATAACCGGAAAGCCATTCTTGTGCAATGAAATAAATCAATGGCGTTGCGATAACAGTCGAAAACAAGACCAACCGAACATTGTCTCCCGATAGCAATGCAATCAAGCTGGCTACCGATGCGCCCAATACTTTGCGAATACTGATTTCCTTTTGCCGTGCGCTTGCTTCAAACAATGTCATTCCCAAAATACCAAGGCAACCGATAAATATGGCAATACCTGCAAACACAGAAAAAATTCGCTTTGTGTAAAGTTCCGATTTGAATTGCTGGTCGTAATAATCATCAAGAAACGAATACTCGAATGATTTGTCGGGGAAGGCAGCTACCCAACTTTTTTTGATATCGGCCACTGCTTGCTCCGGGCTGCTGCCGGTATTCAATCGGATGGAGTAATAAACTTGTTGAAAACTTCCGTAGTTGGGCGAAAAGATCATCGGGAAGATTTCTTTCTTCACCGCTTCGTGATGATAATCTTCCACTATGCCAATTATTCTATGCTTTTGAAAGTGGTCTGCAAAGTTTTCAAATTCTACAATCTGATCTACTGCGGCCTCGGGCGATTTGAAGCCCAATGCCCGGATGGCACTTTCATTTAAGATAAGCGTAAGCCAGTTTTCATCTTCCCATGGATTGATCCAGTTTTGAATTGGCCGGGGAGGATCGAAATTTCGGCCCGCCAAAAGTTTTAATCCATAAAATGGAATATAGTTATAGTCTATAAAGAGCGTTTTAAATGGAATGGGGTCGTAGGGATCATTCACATTTCGTTTCAAAAGATTCACATACGTGAAGCCTATTTCTGTACCCGGTATAGCCGATGAACTACTAACCATTTGCACAGATGCATTCTCCATCAATTTATTTTCGAGAGTTTGATAGGCATTGTGTTTTTCGATTACTTCTTCATTGGAATAAGCTGTTGGATTTCGTAAGGTAACAACGTTGTTAACATCAAATTTTTTATCCATTGTTTGCATGAAATCCAACTGGCTACTCATCACCATTACGCAAGCTATCAAGATGAGTGATGAGCTGAATTGAACGATGATGAGAGATTTCCTAACGGTACGCCCACGATTTGTATTTCCAAATTTTCCCTTCAGGGTTGTAACCGGGTTCAGCCGCAGCAGGAATAGGGCTGGATAAATACCAACTAAAACCGATCCGGCAACCAACACTAAAATTGCAATCAGCCATATCGAAGGTTGAGACCATTGTATTGAGTGAATGGGTATCCCGGTGAGATAACTAAAACGGGGGACCATAAAGGTCATCAGCAAAGCTGCCAAAGCAATGGCCACAACAAGAATACAGAAGTACTCAATAAAGAATTGAAGTGCCAGATCGGACTTTGCTGAGCCGATGATACGCCTCACGCTCACTTCGCGAGCCCGCGTGGCAAAGCGGGCAGTTTCAAGATTGACATAGTTGATCCATGCTATCACCAGGATGATCAACCCGATTAGTGAAGCAAGGTACACAAGGTTCTTGTTGCCGTTTACCTCAAGTTCATCCCGCATGTTTGAAGACAGGTGGATGGAGATGAGTGGCTGAAGAAAGGATTTTGTCTCTTTTACTTCCGGGTATTTTATCTCCAGCTTTCGATACAACTGGTTCAGTCGGTCATTAAACAATTCAGGATCGCTTCCTTTTTCGAACGAAACATAGGTAAGAAGAAAATCCTGTTTCCACTCTGTCTGAAATTCCCAGATGTATTCAAGAGGAACAATAAAATTGGCATGAAAATGTGAATTCTGTGGCAGGTCTCTAATGATGCCTGTTACCACACAGTCACTTTCCTGGTCACCGTCATTTGGACGTTGGATACGTTGCCCTAACGGTTCTGTATCACCAAAAATTTTCTTTGCCATAGATTCCGATAGCACCATGCTGTGAGGGTCATGTAAGGCGGTTGCCGGGTCTCCTTTTATAAGCAGGCTGGGAAAAACCTTGAAGAAAGAAGAGTCGGCATTCAGCTCACCACCCAATTCATTAAAAATTTTTCCCTCGTATTGAAAGAACACCCCCGTGTTGGCAGGCGTTTTGTAAAAACCGGTGACTGCGTCCACGTCAGGGAAGTTTTCCCGGATCAATTTTCGCAAACCGGCAAAGTTTCCAGCCGTGGCCGTTTGAAGTACTCCATTCTGATAACGTTCGAGTCCGACCCGGTAAATGTTATCACCATTAGCATGAAAGCGATCGTAGCTCGTTTCAAAGCTCACATACTGAACAATGAGAAAGAAGGCAGAAATACCCACAGCTAACCCCAATATATTAATCAAAGAAAACACCTTGCTGTTCGTCAGGTGCCGGTAAGCGATTTTAAAATAGTTAGATATCATACTGGCTTGGTTAACATTCGCTGAAAACTTATTTCTTAAAATAATCCCCGGCCTGAAAAACCTGATGGTGTTCCAGAGTAATCTTCTTTTGGCCCTCCTTTGCCAGTACCCGTCCGACCGCTCCAAGCGGTCAGACGGGTTAAGGTCCCTTTCAAATTTCTGAATCAAATCACCTTCGATTTCTTCTAACAATTCGGACGGGCAGAACCATCGAAGGAAACGGAAAATCCAATTCGCTTTATTTTGTTCACTCATATTTCAATGTCTCTGCCGGTTTTGTCATCGCTGCTTTCAGTGTCTGCGATGAAACAGAAATAAAGGCGATGAGGATAACCAAAACACCCGAAACGACAAAAACCCAAAAATCAATTTGCGTGTGATATGGAAATGACTGTAACCATTGCCCCATAAACCACCAGCCAAGCGGACAGGCAATAGCTATTCCCAGCAGAACAGGTTGCATGAACCCTTTCGAAAGCAGCACCACAATACCCGATGCCGTTGACCCGAGCACTTTTCGAATGCCTATCTCGCGTGTTCGTTGAACGGTCATAAACGAGGCAAGCCCAACTAAACCCAACGAGGCAATGAAAATAGCAAGTGCTGTGAAGATGGTGAACACTTCTCCGAAGCGATCGTCACGTGCATATTGCTTATTAAAATGCTGGTCGAGAAAGAAGTAGTCGAGGGGATTGCCGGGGAAGAAAGTATTCCAGGGCTCTGCGATTTTTTCTATAACGGACTTATAGTTTTCCGTTTCCAGTTTGATCGAATAAAAAGCACCGGCAGAAGGCCTGAGCCGGCAAACTAATGGTATGATTGCGGTCTTCAACGACATCTGATGAAAATCCTCCAGCACACCCACTACCTCGAGTGTATCGCGACCGCTAATTACTTTTTCGCCAATGGCTTTTGAAGGATCTTCAAACTCAAGCTCTTTGGCCGCTGCACGGTTGAGCATCAATTTCTTTTCATCGCTGGGAAACTGCCTATCAAAGCTGCGTCCTGCTATCACGTTGATTTTATATTGCGGAACAAATTCATAATCGAACCCGGTGTGCGTTACGGTGTTCCAGCCATCCGGGCCACCGTTCAATCGTTTAATTCCCATCGTCCAGTAGTTCTCAACACCGGGAATATTCTGCGAGCCAGCGATTCCTTTCACTCCCGGGATGCGAAGAATTTCAGTTCTGAGCGCTTCCAGGTTTTTCTGATACAACGAATCAACTGCAATCTCTGGCCCTTTCAATACTAATGTTTGATCGATGCTTACGCCCAGGTCTTTGTTTTTCATGTAATTCAATTGCTGGTAAACAATCAACGAGCCGCTGATGAGAAAAACGGAAGCCACAAATTGAAAAACCACGAGGCCCTTCCGTAAAAAATTTCCACCGGATGAACGTATTATTTTTCCCTTCAATACGGCAACAGGCTTGAATGATGAGAGGACAATAGCGGGATAAAAACCAGAGAGAAGGGCGCCTAATAAAAACAAACCGACAACGAGCAGCCAGAATTCTTTTTGCAAAAGATAATCCACTGGAATGTGCCAGCCCGTGAGTGAAGAGAAGGACGACCACAATGCGAGCACCATGCCAAGAGCCAGCACGGCCGCGATTACATTTAGAAGTACTGACTCAGTGATAAACTGGGTGATCAATTGGCCGCGAAATGCGCCCACCACTTTTCGCACGCCCACTTCATTTGCGCGGTTGAACGATCGTGCCGTGGCCAGGTTCACGTAATTTACCCACGCGATAACTAATATGAAAAGAGCAATCACACTTAAGGCGTAAACTGATTTTCCATCTCGCAATTCTTCCGGTGAGGTTTCGTACAAAAGTTTCGACTCAAGGTGAATGCTGGTTACGGGCTTCAGGAAAAATTCCTGTTTGCGGTTGTATTTATCCCAATCTTCCTTGCGGGTTTTAAGAAGAAAGGCATCCCACTTTGCCTGGAGCGCTTTTACATCGGTGCCGGGTTTTAACAAGACAAAAGAATAAAAGTCGTACCATCCCCACGAAGTGGCAGACTGATCTTCCGTTTGCTTGTTCAGTGTTTCATACGACACCAGAAAATCAAATTTCAGATGCGAATTTTCGGGCACATCCTGGAATACACCAGTTACTTCTACTGTTTTGTCTCCGTTATGTAATAAGCGTTTGCCCAGCGGATCTTCGTTGCCAAAATATTTACGCGCTGTGCTTTCGGAGAGGATGATTTTGTTGAGTCCCTTCAGGCAGGTGGTCTGGTCGCCCTGCACAATTTTAAAATCGAAAATTTTGAAAAGCAAAGTATCGGCATACATGGCTTTCTCCTCGCGAAAGGTAATAGGCTCTTCACCGGGTTTTTCATATTGAATAACTCCGCTGAGCGGAAGCAGCCTTGAGTACTCTTCCACTTCAGGAAAATTATTTTTCAATGCCGCAGATGCCGCGGGTACGGCAACCGCGCTTTCGTAATTCAGCTTCCCGTTTTGCCAGCCATTGTATTGAATGCGGTAAATATCTTTTGCCCGTGAATGGAAGGTATCGAAGCTACGTTCGTATTTTACGTACTGAAGAATGAGCAGGCTCGCGGCCATCCCCAACGATAAACCAATAATATTGAGTAAGGTGTAGGACTTTTGCCTCACAAAATTTCTAAAGGCGATCTTAATGTTGTTTTGAAACATATGATGTAGGATTGAAGGTTTTGAAAACTTGTTTCTTAAAATGATTTCAGGCCTGAAGAACCTGAGGGTGTTCCACACTAATCTTCGTTTTGCTTTTCGTTCCCCAAGGATTTTTACATCCTTTTCAAATTTCTGAACAAGATCACCTTCTATTTCTTCAAGAAGTTGTTCTGGACAAAACTTTTTGAGGAATTGCAGTGGCCAATAAATGGGGCTATGGTTGTTACGAAAACTCAACTTTAGTTTTTTAGTATATTTGGTATCTGAAAGAAAAATTTATGAAAACAATCACATTAGAAGTAAGCGAACCGGTGGCTGAAAAGTTGGGGAAGATGACACCGAAAGAAAAAAAGACAATTGAAGAAGCCCTCAGCCGACTTATATCTAATCGAAAAAGTTTGTCTGAGATTATCCATGAGGCGAGCGAACAAGCACGAAAAAACGGATTGACTCCTGAACTTATGGAAGAACTCCTTAAGGAGGAGTAAATGCGGCTCGTTTTCGATTCAAACGTATTGGTAAGAGCTTTGTTAAGCGAACATTCTTTTTCAGCAAACGCTCTTTTTAAAGCCGAAAAAATATCTGCCGATATTCTCCTATCCAACGCAACCCTCGCTGAAGCCATCGAAGTTATAATGCGACCAAAGTTTGACAAAATACTTACTAAAGAAATTCGAAAACTCTTTCTGGAACAATACGAACGCAGTGGGAGCAGCGTCAGTGTAACGCGACAAGTACGCGCATGCCGCGACCCCAAGGATGATATGTATCTGGAGTTAGCACTTTCAGGCAATGCCAATTGCATCATCACCAACGATGCCGACTTGCTTGCTCTCCATCCATTTGAAGGCATCCCCATCATTTCACCAAAAGAATTTTTAGATCGTTTTTCATTAGCCTGAATGTCAGGGTTAAATTTCTGAATCAGATCACCTTCAATTTCTTCATAGAGATGATTGGGACAAAACCATGCAAGTACCCGAAGCGGAGCTTTGGGAATTGAATCATGGATTTTATTATTCATCATCCTTTGCAAATGTTCCTAACGTTATTGCAATCAGTTTACCTGGTTATTTCTTTGCAGCGTATTTATCATTCTGTCATATTGCGCTTCAAATTTTTCTGCTAATGCTACTTCGTCATTCTCATACAACGACCGCTCCATCGCGCCCAGCAAAAACAGATTTTTTCTCAACTCAAATGAAATGCCTTTATTTTCCGCTACTAAATAAGAGGCTGTCTCAATAGACCTTTCGCCAACGACTGTTGCAATGTCAACTGCTTTTTGTTTTTGCCCTACTTTGAATAGAAGATTTACTGTATCTGCAACAGATGGATCGTAGGCAATTGCTTCATCGGGCATTTTCGTCAAAGAGAAATCCAACACCGTTGAAGCTCTTTCAATTTCACCATTATCAACTAAAGCTTCGGCCAGTGCATTCAGGTTGCTGCGATGATTCATCACAGACATTTTATAATCGTTTGTATAATAGATCAAAGGATCATCGAGTCCGCGGTATTTGAATTGATTCACCATGAGATCGAATGTTTTTTCTGTGTCTACCAAATAATCACGATTGCTGCGCGGATTTTTTACGGGAAGTATCCGGTACATATTTCCCTCCTGAACGGCATACGGACTCACATCTACATTCAACTGAGCCATGGAAGTGTTGTTTAAATATATCGGGCGTTGCCAATTGCTTGTTGTCAGCAAATCAATAAATAAAAGATCGGCCTTTACTAAAGAATTTCCTTTCAGCTTCAGTTGCATTTGGTCAACCACCAAACTTTCCATGCCTTTTGGAATTATTCCTTTGGCAATTACCTCGTCTTTATCCACGTTAAGTGTAATGACCTTGCTGGGAACAATATTTCTGTCAACATCGCTAAGCACTGAGTTTTCTTTTTTCAATAATTGCAAATACTCTGCGGCATCAATACTTTTTATTTTAAGATCAACAAAGGGCAGATAATTGTTTAGTCCTGATTGCCTGTAATTATGAGGTGTAAGCGTATAGGTAAAGGTTGTTGATTTATAAGCTTGCCGGGTTGTCTGATCGATGTACCAGTCTCCGTTGGAATAACTTAGCACGAGTACACGCAAATCGGTGCGGCAGTTTTCTGTTTCCTGGGCATACCACAACGGAAAGGTATCGTTGTCTCCACCGGTAAAGATCACTCCGTTGGGATCGCATGACTCTAATGCATTATGGGCAGCATCTACAGAGAAAAAGCGATTGGAACGGTTGTGATCATCCCATCCCTGCACAATCATTAAGGTTGGGGCGATGATGCCGATGGAAGTAGCAATCATTAAGACAGCTCTTTTGTTTTTGATTATGCGATTAATGCCATCGGCCAATGCAAGAATTGATAACCCAATCCAAAAGGTAAATGCATAATAAGAACCTACGTAGATATAATCGCGTTCGCGTGGTTCTGATGCGCGTGAATTCAGGTAGAGCACAATGGCAATGCCCAGCATAAAAAACAAGAGAAGCACTACTGAGAAATTTTTAGTGTCTTTTAGGAAATGATAAAACATCCCGATCAACCCAAGAAGAAAGGGCAGCATGAAAAAATTGTTTCGGGCTTTGTTCGAGGCTAATGCGGGCGGAAGTTTTTTAATCCATTCAGTTGGCCGCAGCCAATCAGCGCCTTGCTCATCACTTTCACGGCCTGCAAAATTCCACATAAAATATCGGGCGTACATGGTGCCGATCTGGTGCTTAAACATGTAAGCCATGTTTTGAGCAAAGGTGGGTTGCTGCCCTTCCTGCAGATTCATGATTTGTTCGTAGCTCTCTTTGTCTTCGGGGTACCAGGCGCCCGGGTCAGGAGACTATTCTTCCGCGCGCCTGGT
>CAZNRJ010000001.1:11556-18211 GCA_964574945.1 uncultured Ohtaekwangia sp.
TGACCCGGGCGGTAATCATGCTCGTATTTCCGGGCGCCTAACTCGTACTTATCTTTTCCTTTAACATAAGTCTGCTCGGTATAATGCATCCCAATTGGATTGGAGGTGAAGTAGGGACCGAACAGAAGAGGCCGACTTCCATATTGCTCGCGCTTTAGATAACGGACAAAGCTCATGACATCCTTAGGCGCGTTTTCGTTGATGGGCGGATCAAAATCCGATCGGATAAGAATAGTAGCGTATGAACCGTATCCGATAATTAAAAATGTAATGGCTAATACAATCGTGTTACCTGCATAAGAGTGTTTACGCTGTGTGTATCGAATCGATAAAATAAGTAATGAAACCAGCAACAGGATAAAAATGATGGCCCCCGATCCGAAGAACAGGCCTAATGTATTAACAAAGAACAGTTCGAAGCGGCCTGCCATGGTTGGGAGGCCGGGGATGATCAAATCATTAATCACTACGATCATCAATCCACCCAAAAGAAGGGTAGTGAATACTCCCCATTTAGTAGTCTTAAACTTTTTGAAATAATAGATTAAGGCAAGAGCGGGGAGTGTTAGCAAATTCAATAGATGAACACCAATGGAAAGGCCAATGACATAGGCAATCAAAATCAGCCAACGATTGGCGCGTGATTCATCCTGGATGGTATCCCATTTTAAAATTGCCCACACGACAAACGCTGTGAAGAGAGATGACATTGCATACACTTCCGCTTCAACAGCGGAGAACCAGAAGGAATCCGAAAAGGCATAGGAAAGAGCGCCAATAACCCCAGAAGCAATCAGCAATCCTTTTCTTTCTTCGAATGATTTAACTACTGAAATTATCTTTTGTCCTAACAAAACAATAGACCAGTACAAAAAGAGGATAGTGAAGGCGCTTGCAAGCGCACTCATCATATTAATAGCGTATGCTACTTTAGTAACATCGCCAAAAGCAAAGAACGAAAAAAATCTTCCCAGCAATAAAAAAAGTGGTGCCCCTGGAGGATGCGGAACCTGGAGTTTGTAGGAGGTAGCAATGAATTCGGACGGATCCCAATAGCTTGCTGTTTCTTCGAGTGTAAGGGAATAAACGATCAAGGAAATAAGAAACACACCCCAGCCAACAAGATTGTTGGTTTGATTAAAACTAAATTGCCCTGGAATGAAATTAGTAGTTGAGTTTATACGTATTGATCCCACATTCTTCAACAGGATTCCCAGCCTGAAAAACCGAAGCACGGTAAGGGCTAATTTTAGTTTGGCTTTTCTAAGAATTGCCCTTTCTGACTGGCCCGATGTTTTTCTTAAATCGGAATGAAACCGTTGAATCAGGTCTCCTTCAATTTCTTCATGCAAATGAGGCGGACAAAACCATTGAAGAAATCGTAGCGGCCAACCATAACTATCGTTTTTATCAATAGATTGATTCATGACATTTAAGTTAGAATAGTTTGTACTTAAGATATCTTCAATTGCGGCACCAGCTTCCACAAATCCAACCGGGTTTCTTTCATCGCTTTCAGCATGGCCAGCCCCGCATTGGTAATTGTATAAATTCTTTTTCTGCGGCCACCGCGTTCGGCAGTGCCACCCCCCAAACCTGATTTGAGATAGCCCTTATCTTCCAGCCGGTAAAGCGTTACGTGCACCGCGCTCAGGTTTACATCGCGCTTCATGCGGGTTTCTATTTCTTCGGCAATAGCCGCACCGTATGCATCTTCCTGCAAAGCGGCCACCATAGTTAAAACCAGTTCTTCAAATTCTCCTAAATAATCCTTAGCCATATATATGCTTATGTTTTGTTAAGTAAATGTAAGTATTATTCTTAAGTCTCAGAAAATTGTCAAAAAATACTTTTGATCGGTAGCAATTTTGCTACCTTGCTTATGAGAGTTCGGGAGTTGCTTAAGAGGGATGGTTGGGTTGAAAATTCTCAAAAAGGTAACCATTTGCAGTTAGAGCACCCTGTTAAAAAAGGGAAGGTAACCGTTCCGGTTCATGGAGGCGATATTCCAAAAGGAACTTTGAATGCAATACTAAAGCAAGCCGGCCTTAAATAAAACTAAGTTTATTAAAGTAGGATGTTATGAAAAAAATAAAATTAATTATCGAGCAAGGAGAAGACAATAAGCTTTGGGGGCGCATTGAATATAGAGATAACCTTTTAACAGATTACGCCAGTAGCATGCCTGTGTTGGAGCGGAAAATGAAAAAACTTTTGGAGAATTTCCATAACATAACCGATGCGGAGTTTGATTATCATTATGACATAAGTGCTTTTTTCGAAAATTTTGATTTTCTAAAACAAACAAAAATCGCGGAGCTTTCCGGGGTCAATGCCGGCTTGCTACGCCAATATGCTTCTGGTGTGAAATATCCTTCACCCGAACAGGCAAAGAAAATTGAAAATGCTATTCATAAACTTGCCAAAGAACTCGAAGCAGTTTCGTTATATGCTGTTTAATTTGGTGTGTTGAGCTTCCCTCTCAAAAACTCAGCCGTGTAGCTGCCTTTGGCTTTCTTCACCATGTCTTCCGGTGTGCCTTCAAACAACAGTTTACCTCCATGCTTCTCGCCACCTTCAGGCCCGAGATCAATAATCCAATCGGCACATTTAATCACCTCAAGATTATGCTCAATGATAATTACCGTGTGGCCAAGATCAACCAACGCATTGATGGCTTTAAGTAATTTAGAAATGTCATGAAAGTGAAGGCCTGTGGTAGGTTCATCAAAAATGAAGAGAATATTATTAGAAGAATCGGAGTTATTCTTTCCTAAAAAGGAAGCAAGCTTTACCCGTTGAGCCTCGCCACCTGAAAGTGAATTAGATGATTGACCTAACTTTACATAGCCCAGGCCAACTTCAAAAAGAGGCAACACCTTTTCGTAGACTGCTTTTTTATCTTTGAAAAACTCAAGGCTTTGTTCCACCGTCATGTCGAGCACCTCGAAAATATTCTTGCCTTTGTATTCCACTTCCAGCACTTCCTGTTTGAAGCGTTTGCCTTCGCAGCTTTCGCATTTCAAAAAGATGTCGGCCATAAATTGCATCTCCACTTTTATCTCGCCTTCACCCTGGCAGGTTTCACAACGCCCGCCATCAACATTGAATGAAAAATGAGAAGGCTTATAGCCACGCTGTTTGCTAAGCGTTTGTTCAGCATAAAGATTGCGGATTACATCATAGGCTTTTACGTAACTGATCGGGTTGGAACGCGATGATTTTCCAATCGGGTTCTGATCAACAAACTCTACTTGCGAGATTTTGGTTACATCACCCTCCAGCCGATCATACCTTCCGGGGGTTTCTGAAACGGAACCATTCAATCGCCCAATAGCCGGATATAAAATTTTCTTTATTAACGTTGATTTACCGGAACCACTTACACCGGTAACAACGGTAAGAATTCCCAATGGAAATTTTACCGTTAAATTTTTCAAATTGTTTTCACGGGCACCCACAACCAACAGAAAGTCTTTCCATTTTCTGCGTTGCTTTGGCACTGCAATTTTTTCAACACCCGTTAGATAGTTAGTAGTATGAGAAACTATTTTTTTATTCAGGTCTTTCTGCGAGCCCTGAAAGATTAATTCCCCACCGTGCGCACCTGCATCGGGGCCAATATCAATAATCTGATCGGCTGCACGCATGATCTCCTCTTCATGTTCTACTACGATAACCGTATTGCCCATGTCGCGCAACGATTTTAAAACCTCTACCATGCGGGCTGTGTCGCGCGGGTGCAAACCAATGCTTGGTTCATCCATGATATACATAGAACCCACCAAAGCACTGCCTAATGAAGTAGCCAATTTGATTCGCTGAAACTCGCCTCCCGACAAAGTGGAGGTAACACGGTTTAACGTAAGATAGCCAAGACCAACTTTTTCCATGTACTCAAGCCGCGAACGAATCTCTGTTAAAATCCGGTCGGATACTTTTTGTTCATACGCAGGTAGTGAAAGCGATTCAAAAAACTTCAGTGTGTCTTCAATGGGCATCAGCACCAAATCCGTAATGGATGTATCGGCAATTTTTACGTAGGCTGCATCTTTGCGAAGCTTGGTGCCTCTGCAATCCGGGCAGGTTGTTCTTCCGCGATAGCGCGAAAGCATGACCCGGTATTGGATCTTATGAGTCTTAGATTCTAAGTATTTGAAAAATGCATGGATGCCTTCAAAGTATTGATTGCCATTCCATAAGAGATTCTTTTCTTTCTGGTTCAATTCCCCGTAAGGGCGATGAATCGGGAAATCGAATTTGATCCCGTTTTTTATTAAGGGCTTAGCCCATTCACTCATTACTTCGCCACGCCAGGGTGCAATGGCGCCTTCAAAAACAGAAAGGCTTTTATCAGGAATAACCAGGTCTTCATCAATGCCCAAAATTTTTCCAAAGCCTTCGCAAGTCTGGCAGGCGCCAAACGGGTTATTAAAACTAAACAGGTTTATGGATGGTTCGGTAAAGTGAATTCCATCCAGCTCAAACTTATCAGAGAAGTGAACTTTCTTTTCCCCTTCAACATAAACAGTGCAATCACCATGGCCTTCGAAGAAGGCTGTCTGCACAGAATCGGAAAGCCGGAAGGTAAGGTCTTCATCGGTTGCATTAACCGAAGCACGGTCAATCAAGATTTCGACCAACCCGGAGTCAATTTTAGAGGGAGTTTTCTTTTTTCCCTCACCCCGTCCTCGTTCCTCGGACACCCCTCTCCCCGGGGAGAGGGGAAGGGGTGAGGGATTTAAAATCTCCTCAATAAACTTCACCTCGCCATCCACCAGCACACGCGCATACCCTTTGCTTAACAGAAGGTTGAGCTCATCACTCAACTTTCTTCCTTTCATCACCTTAAGGGAACACGCAATCATAATGCGAGTGCCTTCTTTTTTCTTATGGATGAAGTCGATAACATCCGTTACGGTATCGCGCTTCACTTCTTTTCCGCTTACGGGCGAATAAGTTTTGCCAATCCGAGCGAAGAGAAGCTTTAAGTAATCATAAATTTCTGTTGTAGTGCCAACTGTAGAGCGTGGATTTCGGGTATTTACTTTTTGTTCAATGGCAATGGCCGGAGAAACCCCGCGGATGTAATCCACCTCAGGCTTTTCCATGCGCCCCAAAAATTGCCGCGCATAAGAACTCAAACTTTCCACATACATGCGTTGCCCTTCTGCAAACAAGGTATCGAAAGCAAGGGAAGATTTTCCGGAGCCGGAGAGGCCGGTTACAACCACTAATTTATTTCTGGGTATGGCAACACTCAGGTTCTTAAGATTATTTACCCGGGCCCGTTTTATAATGATATACTCTTTGGGGTCGAGGTCGTCTAAGTAAGAATCGTTGGGAGTTGGCTGCATGGAAACCGCAAAAGTAGAAAATCGAAGCCCCTTGTCCTACACGGAATGCAAACCAAGTTGCGCTTCCCAGCGAAAGCATAAAAAAACCACCCGAATATTATTGGATGGTTTCCTGCAAATGAAGTTGAAACGTTAATTATCGAAGTCAGGATCGTAGCTTGCTTCTTTCGCATCGCCATCGCCATCAAAATCTTCACTGTTATCGAACTCACCCCGGCCGGAACCGCCCTCATCATCATCGCCATCAAACTCCTGCTTCTCGCTGGAGTCAACATCGTAGCCGCCATCGCTGTTTTTAGTTGCGGGCACCTTCACCAGGTAAATAGAATCATCTGTCTCTAAAGGGAACACAAAAATGGGCTCCTTTTTAGCATTCATTATCCGGGTGATGCTTCCATCATATCCGTTCGGATATTGATCTTTTAACAGTTCCCTGAGGTCTTCGCCCAGGTTTTCTAAACTTTTGATTACTCTTTTTTTTGTTACCGCCATTGTTGTTAAAAATCGGCCTCAAATAGCACAAGAAAATTGATAGAAGGCAAATTATTTTTAATTTTTTTTGAGTTTTGGTCTTTCTTTTCTACTTTTCATTTCTCAAACAATTCATTTAACCCACATACTATCGACCGAGACATCTACGTTACCTAAACGACAGCAAGATGATTGAAAGCAGATTAAGCGACAGCCAGTTGGTTTCGCTCTATCAAACCGGTAACGAAGAGGCGTTTGAGATGCTACTTCACAGACACAAATCCCGTATTTATACGGCTATCTACATGATTGTTAAAGATCGCTATGAGGCAGAGGACCTGTTGCAGGACACCTTTATCAAGGCTGTTAACACAATTAAAGGTGGCCGGTACAACGAGGAGGGTAAATTTTTACCCTGGGTGAGCAGGATAGCGCACAACCTGGCGATCGACCATTTCCGCAGAAAGAAAAGATACCCTGAAGTAATCCTGGAAGACGGAAGCAGGGTATTCGACTCTATGCAATTTTCTGAGGATTCTTATGAGGCCAAACAAATGATGCGCGATACAAAGTCGCGCCTGCGCGATTTGGTTAAAGAATTGCCGGAAGAGCAAAAACAGGTTTTGATTATGCGCCATTACCTGGAGATGAGCTTCCAGGAGATTGCCGACAGAACCGGGGTGAGCATTAATACTGCATTAGGAAGAATGCGTTATGCACTTATCAACTTAAGAAAGAAAATGACTAAAAACCATATTGCCTATGACAAAGACTTTTACCCAAGACGATCTGATCCGGTTTCTATACCACGAGACCTCGGAAGAGGA
>CAZNRJ010000001.1:18221-38830 GCA_964574945.1 uncultured Ohtaekwangia sp.
GAGACGAGGGAGATTAACAAAGCGCTCCTTTGCGACACTGACCTGCTTAGGCAGTACAAGGATCTCAATGCTACGCATAAAGAACTTAATGCTGCGCGTTTAGAACCTGCTGTAAAAACAATTCAGAATATTTTGAATTATGCACACGGCCTGCAGGAGCAGCATTGATGTAATCTGCTAAAATTTTAAAAAGGTCTTCTCAAAAGGAAGGCCTTTTTGTTTGCCCTTACAATTCATCCTTGCCCAGGTTCGCGTCTCACGAACCTTTCAGCTTTATCTCACCCTTCGTGATTAACCATCTTTGATTCGTGGAACACGAACCAGTGCAGAGAGGATGCAAACTATTTGGACAAATATTTCATCCCTTATAGAAATCTAACCCATGAATTACCTTAAAACCTTTCCGATTTGGATAATCATCATACTGATTTCAAGTATAAACAACCACATTTTTTCACAAACTCAAATTACAGGAAAAGTAATAGACACGAACGACAAACGCCCCTTGGCTTATGTCAATATTGGGATAAAAGAAAAAAATATAGGAACTATATCGAAAGAAGATGGATCTTTTACAATTGATATCCCTTCCGAATATCAATCAGGCAGTTTAACTTTTTCAATTGTAGGATATTATGAATCAAACCTGTCAATTAGGGATTTGATGTCAGATGAAAATGTAATTATAAAATTAAAAGAAAAGACCACTCAACTTGAAGAAGTTGTAATTACAGGAAAAAAGCTGGTCGAAAAAAAATATGGCATTAAGAGAAGGGGTGCTATTCATTTTACTGATGGAGTATTTAAAAAGGATGACAGTTTTGAAATTGGACAAGTAATCCGCCTTGGAAACACTCTTGCTCAAATCACCTCTCTTAATCTTCACATTAATTCATCAAGACCGGACAGCGCAAATTTCAGGATCAACTTTTACAGATATGACGCTGACGAAAATATTCCGAAAGAAAGAATAATTGAAAGAAGTATTCTGCAGCGACATCCCGTTAATGAAGGATGGTTAAAGTTTGATTTATCTGGTTATAACATTCTTCTTAAAGGAAACGTGTTGGTGTCATTGGAGTTCATTCCTGAAACAGAAAAAGACGTCAAGCAGATATTTTATGAAGTAAAGATTGGTGGTTCATCAAAAAGCTTTTTTAGAAAAACCAGTTTAGGGCAGTGGACACGGCCCCCTCACCATTACTGTCTTTATGTGACAGCCATAACTGATAAGAATGCCCCCGATGAACCTGATGACGAAGAAACACCACCAACCTTTACTTTAAAATCAGATTTTTCAAGTGAGCCATTCAGCTTGTTTGTAAGACTGCCTAAGAATTACTCAAAAAACAATAAGCTAACTTACCCCGTGATTTATCTTCTTGATGGCAATGCATATTTTGATCCGGTTGCCAATTCTGTGGACAGCTATATAAAAAACAGGAAGATTTCTGTTGACCCAATAATTGTTGGGATTGGTTATGAAAATGCTTATGTCATGGACTCATTACGAAACCGTGATTACACTTTTCCGGATGCGCTTCCGGCAGATAGCTTTAAAATTAGCGGGCAGGGTGATAAATTCTACAATTTTATTCAAACAAAGATTGTAACATACATTGATTCAACATATAGAACTGACAAAGCAAATCGAACTATTATGGGCCATTCTTTGGGTGGTTATTTTGTGTTATATGCTTTAAACCAAAATCTGTCAGATTCGCTTGTCTTTAATAATTTCATTGCTGCAAGTCCTTCAATATATTACCATGACAATTATTTGACTAAAGAAATTGGCAGCTCTCTGACTTATCAAAGGAATGTGGAAAACATCAAAGTATATCTGACAATTGGAGAACTTGAAGTTTTAGAAAACCAATCGGACGATTTCAAGAAATTGTCAAAGATATTAGCGGATAAAGCGATTAGTATTCAAACAGAAGTATATAAAAATTTAGAACATATGGGTACAGCTATTCCAACATTTGAAAACGGTATTCAGTTGTTCATGAGTAAACAAAACCGGCCTAACAATTAATGTTTAATCACGAGGGACAAAGACGTGAAGGTCGGCCACGCTTTATACATGTTACAATTTGCGAATCCGGACATTCATTGCATCCGCGGGATTTGCCGTTAACAGCATATTAAAATCAGGTTCAGAAAATCCTTTTTGTCTCAGCCGTGGCAAGAGCTCATTGAAGATATTCATATATCCCTTAAAATCCCCACCCAAAGGTTCACCGGGTTTGTACCAGCCCGCATCGTTCGAAATCAATACATGATTGAGCAGACCTTCATTCTTTAACCGAACGAGTGAATCAACATAGTTATCGAAATCGCCCCAGCCAATTCCGTCAAGACTGACCCACGCACCCATGCGCGCTGCTTTAGCATGATAACTTTTATCAGATTCATTTTGTGCATGTACCCATACAAAAGCATTAGGATGGACGCCCATTGATTGAAGAATTTCTAATTGTTCCAGCGCGGCTTTGGCCGGACCGGTATGCGAACAAATGGTAAGTCCCGTTTTAAGGTGTGTGATTGCTGCGGCCTGCACTAATTTCTTATGAAGGTCAGAAAGGGAGTCGCCCGCATCCACGCCAATTTTAATGAACCCGGGTTTAACCGAAGTTCCTGCAATTCCTTTTTTAAATTCTGCAACCCAGCGGGTTGCCAATTGCCCTGGAGTTTCGGATATAGCCCATGGGGGCAGGTACTTGTTTTGAACGGCACCGTAATACCCGGTATTGGTGATTATATGAACGCCACTCTGTTCGGAGAGCATCTTCAGAAGGACTACATCGCGGCCGAGAAAATCAGGCGTGCAATCAAAAACACTTTTTACACCGGCTTGTTTAGCTTCTAACAAATAGGGAAGCGCTTTCTGAATAACCTCTTCACGGCTCCATCGTGCAGAATTGATTTTATCGGCACCAATAAAATCAACCAAAAAATGTTCATGGATAAGTGTTTTGCCTAACTGCGCACCGGGGATTGATCCGTTAACGGTAATTACAAAAGGCTCTTTCTTTCGCCCATTCCAAAACAGAAAGCCCAACCCCGCAATCAAAAATTCCCTTCGCGAAAAAATCATGTGACTTACAATTCTGTAATAAAGATTTCTCTCCAGCGCACTTTCACACCACCTCCATCATGTATCTGCAAAGCGATCTTCCCTGTGCGTGAACCAATCTTATCATCGGTTAGTGTAATCATCTGCTCGCCATTGAGCCAGGTGGTTACTTCATTGCCCTTCACTACAATTTTCATCTGGTTCCACTCGCCTTCTTTAAGCGCCTTCTCTTTTTCAGCAGCAGGTTTAATAAGCCAGCCACGTCCGTATGATTCATAAATACCACCACTGTGGCTGTTGAGAGGCGCTACTTCGGCCTGCCAGCCATTTACAATTATTCCCTCTATTTGCGAATGAAAAAACACTCCGCTGTTGCCGTTTGATTCTTGTTTAAACTCCAGGGTAAGTTCAAAATCTTTGTATTCCTTTTCAGTTGCGAAATAACCGTATTGTTTGTCGGGCCCGCTTTCGCAGATTAACTCCCCTTTTTCAACGTACCATTTTTCGGTGCCATGAATTTTCCAGCCGGTTAAGTCTTTGCCATTAAAAAGCGATTGCTTTTTCTGGGCATTTGAAAAGGAGGCGAAAAACCCGCTTATCATAAAAAACAAAATCAATTTTTTCATATCATATAAATTATCTTACCAAGGTAGGAAAAAGAGGTGAGCCAAAAAGTATAAGAGATATTTTGTAATTTTATTTATACCTCCAACGGATACTTTATGAATATGAGGATTTTAACATTTTTTCTATTCGGGTTAATTCTATTGAATTGCTCACCGCGATCGAACGAAAACCCTGACACAGAAGAAGCACAAGCAAGCACTGGTTTTTCGCTTTCCGATTTGGAAGGCGAATGGCACATGGTAACCCAGGAGGATAGTGAATGGGTTTTATTTTATGCCTGCGATGCTGACAATACAACAGTCACCATTAAAGGCGACTCGATTATAATAGGTTGGGGGCAGGATGCCACGGGTGGAAAAATAGAATCGTGGTCTTTAGAAAATGACAAACTCTCGCTTGTCGTAAATGATTCGTATGAAACAAATGTTTACGAGGTGCAACAAGCCGAAGACGGACTTATGCAATGGTGGCTTTGGGATGACAGCGAAGGCCAATCGTTATTCGTTCACGACCGCGATAAAAATAAATACCGGGTTGTAAAGCAGCCGTGCAAAGAATGCTGGGAAGACTGTGATGAGAGTTCTTAACTGGACTTACGCATAACAGCCACAAAGACGCTAAGTTTTTAATTTCAACTGCTTAAACAAATGTTTTCTTCGTGTCTTTGAGGCTTAGTGGCAAAGTCTGCGCAACATCAGTTCTGAATTATAATTGCTAAAAATTTTCATGCGGGTGAGGCTAACCTCGCGCTGTTTTCTTTCTTTGCAGCGTGAAAATCCTCATCCTTCATCAGCACTTTAATACCCCGCAAAAAGGAGGCGCCATTCGCTCCTACTACCTGGCCAAAGCACTTGCAGACAGAAGGCTGGAAGTGATTGTGATAACGGCCCATAACGAAGCAACATATAAAAAAGTAGATGTTGAAGGTATTGAAGTGCATTACCTGCCTGTTGCTTATGACAACCGGTTTGGATTTGCAGCACGAAGCTGGTCGTTTATAAAGTATGTAAATGGAGCCCTTGATTTGGCCAAACAATTTCAAGATGTTGACTATTGTTATGCGATTTCGGTTCCGCTTACCGTTGGGCTTGCCGCGATGCGCATAAAAGCGCGCTATAAAATTCCTTACATTTTTGAAGTAGGCGATTTGTGGCCCGATGCCCCCATTCAAATGGGATTTGTTAAGAATTATTTTTTCCGGCAAACGTTATATGCTCTTGAGAAAAGAATTTATAAATCGGCACATTCTATTGTGGCCTTATCTCCTTCGATTCAATCAGCTATTGAAAAGAAAGCACCCGGCAAAAAAATTCATTTGATCCCCAACATGGCCGACTGCGATTTCTACTTTCCTGAAAGTAAAAAGGCAGAGCTCGAGAGGAAGTATAATGTGCAAGGTAAATTTGTTGTGTCTTATATCGGGGCAATTGGCGTGGCCAATGGGTTGGATTATTTTTTAGCATGTGCAAGGGCTTCGCGCAAAGCCAATTTGCCCATTCATTTTTTGCTTTGTGGTGATGGCGCTGAAGCGGACCGTTTGAGGAAAAGTGCCGATCAACATGAATTGCACAACCTTACCTTTTTACCATTTACCAACCGTGAAGGGGTTCGTGAAATAATGAATGTTACCGATGCTTCGTTTATCTGTTACAAGCCAATTCCGATTTTAGAAACCGGTTCGCCCAATAAATATTTTGACGGACTGGCTTCCGGCAAAATGATCATGATCAATTTTGGAGGCTGGATTAAAGAAGAGATAGAAGAAAACAACTGTGGTGTGTATGTTAATCCACATGAGCCTGCAGATTTTGTAAGAAAAATTTCCCCTATTCTTGAGGACAGGGAGTTGCAACAGCAATTGGGTAACAATGCGCGGGTGTTGGCTGAGAGGAACTATTCTCGCGAAAAACTAGGTAGTAAGTTTTCGGAAATATTTGGTTAGATAAATTTCTTTCAGGGAAAGCTGAGCCAACTAACTTTCTACCTGCTCAAAAATTTTTCCGGTCTTTTTGTTTTTAAGGATCACTTTTTTGGCACCGTAATGAGTCATCTCTTCTTTCACCAAATAATGATCAGCATCATATTCCACCAGGTGACCGTCTTTGCTTAATCCTTCTTTGCCGCGCCAGATATCTAACTTCACAGGTTCCCATTGTTTTGTCTTAGCCGATTTATAAGCAGCGTCCAAAACAGAATTCACTACATAGCCATCGTAGAATGTTTCTTTCGGTTGCGCGCCTTTCTCCATCGAGTTAAACATATCCATAAACATGTGGTTGTAGCCCAACTCGTTCAACTCATCGCCTACCGGGAACAACCAACCTTTATCGCTCTCCGCTTTTTCGGCTACATAATTAGCGGCTTTGCCGGTGGTAAACATTTCGAAGCCGGTGCGTAAAAAACTATTTATCCAAATGGTTCCTTCGGTTCCCATCACCTCATCACGCAAATCCAACCCCCCGCGGAACGTCCAGCTTACTTCAAACTGTGCAATGGATCCGTTTTCATATTTCACCAATCCAATCGCATGATCTTCGGCATCAATCGGCTTTACTTGTGTATCGGCCCAGCACATTACTTCAATGGGCTTAATGTCTTTGCCAATATAGCTTCTGGTAATCTCCACACAATGGCAACCTAAATCCAAAATACAACCACCCCCGGCTTGTTCAATATCCCAAAACCAATCGCTGTGCGGACCGGGGTGCGTCTCGCGCGATTTTGCCCAGAGAATTCTACCAAGCGCTCCGTTCTTTACACTCTCGTGCGCTTTGATAAACTTAGGCGTGTACACAAGGTCTTCGAGATAACCATTAAAGATTCCTGCTTTTTCTACTGCCAGCAACATGCGTTTAGCTTCTTCGGCATTGCGGCCGAGAGGCTTGGTAGTGATTACTGCCTTTTTATGCTTGCAGCATAACATCACTGCTTCTTCATGCAGGTTGTTTGGTAACGAAATACAAACCACTTCTACTTCCGGGCGGTTGATGGCCTCTTCCATATTGGTGGTTGCAAAGGGAACATTGTAATCAGCAGCAAATTTTTTTGTGCTTTCTTCCCTGCGCGAGTAGATGGTAACAATTTTGTCTTTGCTTCTGTAGCCCTGAAGCGAGTCAGCATAGAAGCGGCCGATGAATCCTGAGCCGAGCATTGCAATTTTCATAAGTGGTAGAGTTAGTTTCTGGTTACTGGTTTTCTTGTTTCTGGTTTTTTGTTGGGTTACCGTGGTCTGTGTCCACGTGGTCTGTGTCTTTGTTACCCGTGGTCTGTGTCCCCACAGACCACGTAAACAATTTATGCCGTTTTAATTTCTTTCTTTTCCTTAAAGAACAAAATAAAATAAATCAATACAGCCACCGCTATGCTTGTGGGCACCAACCAAATGGATTGCCATTGGTAAGCACCGTCAACTGTAAAGTAATCGGCTGTCTTGCCCGAAAATAATGTTCCTATTACCATCCCCACTCCGTACGTTGCAAACGTAAAGAGTCCCTGGGCGGCATTCTTAATTTTCTCACCCGCTTTTTTCTCGGTGTACATGTACCCTGTTACAAAAAAGAAATCGTAGCAAATGCCGTGTAGCACAATGCCTGCATAGAGCATCCAAATACCGGAGTCAATATTTCCATAAGCAAAGAATACATAGCGAAGAATCCAGGCGGTCATGCCCAACAAAAGCATTTTCTTTACTCCTATCTGGTTGAAAAGAAATGGGATTGCCAGGATGAACAAAGCTTCCGACACCTGGCCAAACGTCATTTTAAACGCTACGTTTTCCATGCCAAGCTGATTTAAAAACACATTGGCAAAGCCATAGTAAAACGAAAGTGGAATGCAGACTAAAATAGCAGCGATGAAAAATATTAAGTACGGCCTATCTTTAAAAAGCACAAACGCTTCGGTACCTAAGGGATTCTCTGAAGTTTTTCCTTTCGGAGGGGTATTCGGTAAAACAAAACTTGAAATCCCCAAGGCAAGCGATGCAATAGCCGCCATTTGAAAAGTGACAGAAGACTTATCTAACCCTAATGAACTAATCAACACACCCGCTAAAATCCAACCTAATGTTCCAAACACCCGAATCCACGGAAATTGTTTTCCGGGATCGGTCATCTGACCAAAAGCAATGCTGTTGGAAAGCGCGATGGTAGGCATGTACAGAAGCGAGTAAACTAAAATGATCCAATAGAAAGAAGAATTGTCATTAACAACGGTAGCTGTGTAAAGCAACGCTGCCCCAACCAAATGAAGCACGCCCATAATTTTTTGTGCTGCGAAAAACCGATCGGCAACCATGCCAACAAAGAAAGGTGAGATGATTGTTGCAATCGCCAACGCACTATAGGCAGCTCCTATCTGAGTGCCGGTGGCGCCCAAAAACTCAGACATATACGTACCCATTGTTACATACCACGCGCCCCAAATAAAATATTCGAGGAGCATCATGACTGATAACTTGGTAAACACAACAGGCTTCATACGCGCTTTATTTATAAGAGTGAAGAAAGATAGAAACCGTTTTAGTAATTATAAAGCGAACCCGTGCAATTTATCTAAGCGGTGTATTTTGATTGATGAAGTTGTTATTTATCAACAGGCCGATAACGCGACTCGTTGAAAATCAGTTTCGCATCTTTTTGCATCATTACTTGTGTTAAGGTAAGATCAGATTTTCTCGCTGCATAACTGTTTACAATCTGCCAGCCCACCCACGTGCCAATGCGACCTGGTGCCTGGTCGCCCACTTCATACGTTTTGGGTCGCTCGCCAATGTAACGCTGCTTCACTTTGCCATCCGTTGAAAAAAATGCTTCATCTTCAATCAGTCGCTTCCAAATCATATCCTGGTTGGCACGTGCCCCGGCAATCTCTTTGGCTGTATAACCAATAAGAACACTATCGGGTGTGCAGGGCATCATGTGCCTGGCAAAGTAATAGGCTTTACCATACGTTACCATGTCGGCCAGCATGGTGCGGTCACTTAAATCGGTATCATTATAGCGACCATCAATTCCATACAGCAACATGATGGAAGGCACAATAAAATTCTTATTATACCTGCGCAACATGTATTCATGCATGTCGGGCCGGTAGCGTGCCCCTTTTCCGAGAAAATAATCCAACCCGATAATGATGAGTGAATCACTTACAAAAAGGTCATTTTCCAACCCGGTAATTACCGTCTCTATCTTAGGAACCTGAAACTCAGGATAATAATACTTCATAATAGTAAACGCATTGGTGAGTTCTTGTTTTAGCGCAGAGCCATCACCAAATACTTTTTTGGTATCAAAAAGCAAGGTGTCAATATGCGGGTTTGAAAATTTTGAATACAGTGTGTTTATGAATACAGAATCATTTGGGTAAGCATTGCGATTGAAAAGAAAATCGCGCATGACAGTGTGATGCGAAAAGAAATTAACAAGTTGTGCTTTGCTGGTGATGGCGGGTAATGAATCTTCCAATGACTCAAATTGTAAATCAATTGTGATATTTTTGGTATCGGGCACAAAGGCACATTTCTCTTCTGCATCTTTTTTACATCCGGCTAACAAGGCAAACATCAATAAGAAAGCAATGGAAACGCGCATCGTGTTTATTTTTTGTTGCGAAGATGTGGAAAATTAGAACCGCTGCAAAATAGTGAAACACGCTGTAAAGTTTCTTGTAACATCCTTTTCGTTGGATTGCAATTCATGCCTGTTATTCGGAATTTGCCGAACTAAATTCTACCTGTGTACAAACAACCCAAGCACATTGCTGTAGCCGGAAACATTGGATCCGGTAAAACCACGCTGGCCGAAAAGCTATCCAAACATTATGGCTGGACTCCTCTCTATGAATCGGTGGACCAAAATCCCTATTTGCGCGATTTTTATGACGACATGACCCGCTGGGCATTTCACCTTCAGATTTATTTTTTGAACAGCCGCTTCAACCAGGTGCGCCAAATCCGCGAAAGCGAAAAAACCATTATCCAGGACAGAACCATTTATGAAGACGCGCACATCTTTGCCGCCAACCTGCACAGGAGCGGGCATATTAATGATCGCGATCATCAGAGTTACTTGGATATTTTTAATTCGATGATCAATTTTGTGCAACCGCCTGACTTATTGATTTACCTGAAAGCGGATATCCCTAAGCTTGTGCAGCAGATTCAAAAACGAAACCGCGATTTTGAATTCAACATTAAGCTGGAGTATTTGCGAAACCTGAACGAACACTATGAAACGTGGATTGGTGGTTATAAACAAGGGAAGCTTCTTGTCGTGGATGTAAACAATCTTGACTTTGTAGAACGCGTGGAGGATTTTTCGTTGATCGTTGGCAAGATTGAATTTGAATTGAACAATCTTTTTAGCTGATGAAGGCGCTTACCTTTCTGGTTATGGTATGTTCGCAAACAAAAAGGACAACTGTTTTGAAAGTTGTCCTTAAGCCGTGAACATTGGTGTCATAAGGTACTCGCTTGAAAATTCAATATTTACCAATTAACTTTATCAATATGGATACGGAACAAAAATATAGGTTAATCGAGAAACTCGTCCTTTCTGAGGATGAAAATTTACTTTCGCAAATCAAACAATTAATAGAAGGGAATGAATTACAATTTTGGGATGAAATGAATCCAAAACTTAAGGCATCAATCAAAAGAGGCCTGGATCAGTCTAAGGCAGGAATGGGTGTAGTTCACGAAGATATTATGAAAGGATATCGTGGCAAGCTGGCCAAATGAAAGTAATCTGGACACCCGAAGCTGCCCAAACATTTAATTCAAATATTGACTATCTACAGGTTGAGTGGGAGAACCAAGTGCTGCTAAACTTTTTGGATAGAGTAGATGAAGTAGTAGAAACCATTAAATCAAATCCTGAAATATATCCAACAGTTAACAAGAAGGACAACATAAGACGCTGTGTAGTTGTCAAACAGATAACACTCTACTACAGGATAGTTTCCAACGAACAGATAGATCTCCTAACCTTTTGGAATTCATACCAAAACCCGGAACGTATTAAGTTCTAGGTTTTGGTACTGGGATAGGGCTGTTTCACTGCCCCACCATAAAAACGGCATTCGAAAACAACATCTTGCCACTTTCCCAAAAAGTGCGGAACAAGGGATTATCCACCATGTAAACAATGTTTCCACTCCCTTTTTGTTCTACTCCAAAAACAAGACTGTTGCTCATCATTTTATTGATCCTATATCCTGCAAAGCCCTGAACCGGTTTAGCGGCACCTTTAATAACACCTACGTTCCAGGCATCTTGCATAAAAGCATAATGAAGTTCATTCGTCTTAAGTGTGTAGTAACTATCCTTCATACCAAAGGCAAGGGGGTGAGATTTGTCAACAGCAACTTTGTAAATGGCGCCACTGATGGCATCGGCCAGTTGCTTACGCTCGGCATCTTCATAACGGGCAAGAGCATCTTTTTCCTTTAACTCCTTTTCTTTTTTCTCCGCTTCTGTTTTTGCGGCATCATTGGCATACGTCTTTAATGCAAATCCCTTTTTATCTGCAAATGATCCCAGCGCATTTGCAATTACAATTAACTTTCCTCCGCCAGATACCCAGGAAGAAATATCATTCAATGTTCCCTCATCAAACATACGATAACGACCTTCTGGCACTATCAGCACATCATACTTTTTCAAATCAATTGACTTGAAATAATCAGTACCGATCTGTGTAATTGGGTAGTGAAGCTGTTGTTCGAAAAAACACCAAATTTCACCTGCACTCAAAGAAGAAGTTTGCTCACCAAATAAAACTGCTATGTTCGGTGCTTTAAGAAAATTTACCGACCCTGAACCAAAATCTTTTCCCTTATCTGCAAAACCGGTAGAGGTGGTATAAACCTTTCTTCCCATTTTTTCTGCCAACGCTTTGATAGCAGTATCAAAGTCGGTCTTGCTTTCATTATTCCTTCTTGTAACTATTAGTGTTCCGGGCTCAAAATTTTGACCTGTGATTGTAAATGCTTTCTCAGAAGACCGAACTTTATATTTGTCATTTAATAAAGCTGCCAAAAACTCTACATCACGAAGTGTTTCATACTTGAAAATATAGGCGTAAGGTTTTGCCGCCACATTTGAATTGTCAGGCTTTTTGGGTTGGTAAACTTTTGCCGGGTTGATTCGTTCGTTCAACGCGTAGCCTTTCAAATCATAATTATACATCAGGTTCCAGGCGGTGATGTCATACGTTGCCGAGTCAGGTAATTTTGATTGGGGTTCAAAGAGCGTTGTGATAAAGCGTGATTTGGGTTGATAGATATTAATCACAATATCATCCGTGCTCAGAGTAACGTTTGATGTTGTCTGACTCTGATAATCAAAGCCGCGAGTGGCCTTGCCTGCAGAAGGGTGCCCGAATTTAATTGAGTGGCTATCGAGCCAACTTGTAAGTTGAGTAATTTTATCCGCATGGTTATCTCCTTTTATTACATAGGTCTTATAGGGTGAAGCGGGGTTATTGATGTTATCTTTTGAATATTTTTCAAATTCGTCCACTACGCGTGTAGCGTTTAGCGAAGCGATTTCAATCGTAGATAACCCAGTGGTAAAATGATGTGTTAATCGATCTTTCAAAGTTAACGGATCGCCTTCACGGGTTGTAATGCTCAACCCACCAAAACCCCCACCCCCTTGTTCGTAGGTCATACCAATTGCTCCACTGTAAGTGGGGTACGTATCGCCATAGCTGGGATAATATAGATCGAATAATTCTTTCGTGAAATAAAGCCAGCCCTGCTCATCAAAATATTTAGCGTTGTTCTTTCCAATCATGGTTTGGAATTCCCTCTGCCAGTTGCTTATAACTTCATGAAATGGTTCGACAGCCGGGGCAAAATAATACGGATTGTTATAGCCTTGTTCATGAAAGTCCACATGTACATGAGGAAGCCATTCATTGTAAATTTTTATTCTTGCTTTTGATTCTTTCTGAGTGATCCATGCCCAGTCGCGATTCAAGTCAAACAAATAATGATTTGCGCGGCCTCCAGGCCAAGGTTCGCGATGTTCTTTCGCATCGCCACTTGGGTTAGCCGGGAAATTACCATACTGATTATAAAAATTTGCATAACGATCGCGCCCATCGGGATTAATGCATGGATCCAAAATAACAACCGTGTTCTTCAGCCACTCTTTTGTTTTACTGTTGGCAGGATTAACAAGTTCATAAAGGGTTTTCATTGAAGCTTCAATAGAACTGGCCTCATTTCCATGTACATTATAGCTAAGCCAAACAACAGCTACTTTATTGGCTGAAGGAGTTCCCTCCAATGCTCCCGCTCTCTTCAAATTGTCTTGACGAATTTGATCGAGGTTGGCAAAATTTTCAGGCGAAGCGACAATGGCATAAATCAATGGACGATGTTCATTGGTTTCACCATATTGAGTGACCTTAACCACAGGTGATAGTTCATCAACATACTTAAAATACTCCACTACGCGATGATGACGGGTAAATCGATCACCCAATTCGTACCCTAAAAATTCATCCGGAGATTGAATTTTAGTTTGAGCAAACGAACAAAGAGCAAGGAAAAGATAAATAAAGGAGGATAGCGATTTCTTCATAAATTGGGAATAAGCTTTAAAACTGAAAAGTGGAGAAAAATCAATTCTGCTTCAAGAGTTTTTTTACCTGTGGTGTGTGGTGAATGATATGCTCACGGAAAAATTTCAGGGCATGCTGGATATTGAGCATGCCTGCAACAGGATGTTTAAATACCTTTCGGTTGATCTGGTTGTCATCAAATTTTTCGAGTACTGCTTTTAAGTCAGATCGGGTTTTTTCCCATGCCGAAGTCAATTGTTCAGGGTTCTCATAAACAGCAGTGTTCTGCACAATAACGTTTGGCGCTTTGAATTTAAATGGCAGGCGTTGCGAAATGATGAGGGTTATCATTTTGAGTTCTTCGGGCAGCCCGGTTTTAGGAGCCGTATCAATCCCCAAAATCTTTTTATTGAGATAGCGCACCGATAGCTGTTCGGAGGCAATCAGGTGCGAGATAACCTGGGCGATGGACCATTTACCTTGCGGGGATTTATTGGCTGTTTCCATTGAAATGCCCTTAACAAAACCCAGTAATTCTGCCCGTTGGGTTTCTAAAGTATCAAATAATTGAGCCAATCGGGTATTCAATTTTAGAGGGTTTTAGTAAAAGTAGATAAATTCAAATTGGCTACTTCAATTCCTTTTTCTATTTTTAATGAACCTAACCTAAAACCAACTCAACATGAATACAAATTATGCAGGCTTTTGGCTTCGTTTTGTAGCCGTAATTATTGATGGGATTATCATTGGAGTAGTGCAATCTTTTCTTATTGTTCCAATTTTAGCAGCAGCTGGCTTTGGCTTTGCCAGTGGCATTCAAAGTGGAGATATGACGGAAGCGGAAGCAATTGGAATGATAGGAACCATTATGGCAACTATGGGGACCACAATTTTAATATCCTATGCAATAGGAATTCTCTATTTTACCTTAATGGAATCTTCTAAATTTCAAGCAACTGCTGGTAAATTAGCCTTGGGACTTATTGTTACAGATTTAAATGGAGGCAAGCTTGATTTTACAAAAGCACTTGTAAGAAATTTGTGTAAAATAATTTCATCAATGATTCTTTATGTAGGTTATATCATGGCTGGCTTTACCGACAAAAAGCAGGGATTGCATGACATCATTGCAGGCACATTGGTATTGAAGAAATAATTTTCTTACGAGCAATAATTTAAGGCTCCGGATTTCCGGGGCCTTTATTATTTTCTAAAAAACCTAACTTGTCTGGGCATCACCTCAATTGATGCTGGAAGAAACCCGATTAATTCGCCTTCCGTTTCCAACATCACCTTATTGGCAGAATTCAATTCAACCTTTGTTGTATTGGAATATACGATCTGGCCATCAGTGATTTTTTTCTTGCTTTTGAGCTGTTGCAGATAAAGCAGAAATTTTAAAAGCGGAACATTGCCTGCGATAAACGCGGAAAACACCCCGTCATCCACCCTTGCATCGGGGGCAATGTAAATTTTGTTTCCGAAAGATTGGCCATTGGCAATGGCTATCACTCTTGCATTGCCTTTCCAGTTCCAGGTGGGAGTTTGCACTTCAATTGTTTCGGGTTTATGGGTGAAGAATGTTTGTATGATAGAAAGCAGATACTTTAAATCCGCACTTAGCCACGTTGGGGATTTTTCCATTCGCTGAACGGTGGCCGGCCCCATTCCCAAACTGCAAACATTAATGAAGTAATGGGTTATTTCTTCATTACTACGATTTCTGCAAACGACTTTTCCAATGTCTGTTGGCTTAGGTTGGTTCTTTGTTAGTAATTCCAATAGATCAACCGGATTGGCAGTGAGGTTGGCGCTATTGGCAAAATCATTTCCCGATCCCAACGGAATAAGTCCGAGTGTGGGTAAATCATTTTCATGGGCCACGCTCATCATTCCATTCAGTACTTGATTTAGCGTGCCATCGCCCCCGGCCGAAATAATTACATCAACTTTTTTTAGTACGGCTTCAACTGCTAATTGATGCGCATGGTTGGCAAACTGTGTTTCAAAAACTTCGACTGAAAACTTTTGGGTAAGAACAGGAAGAATGGATTGGTAGAATTTTTTCTTCTTTTTAGAAACCCCATTAAGGATGACAATAATGTTCAATTTTCGATTGATAAATTAGCCAATTTAATTTTCGATGTTCAAGTATACATTAGCCAATGAAGAAACATTGACGAATTGAAATCGGCATATTGATAATTGTTACTTGCAGTTTTTCTTAATCGCGGCACGCGCCTCTACGGCACCCAACTCATCGGCATGTTTCAAATCCAAACAGCCATCATAATTATTGTTCATCATCAGCTTTACCAATCCACGCTGATAATAGGTTTCCGGGTCGCCAGGATATAGCTCAATAGAAAATGTATAATCCTCCACTGCGCCAGCGTAATTTTCTTTTTCAGTTTTGCTTAACGCACGGTTGTCATAATAAGTGGGATTGGTATCATCAAGTTCAATCGCTTTTGTATAATCTATAATGGCTCCATCAAAATCTTCCATCGCGTGTTTAAGAACCCCGCGCATGTTATAGGTTTCCGGGTCTTCGGAAGCTAGCTCAATAGCTTTGTCGTAATCTGCCAGTGCGCCTTTCAAATCTTCTTTTGCGGTTTTCGCCAGCGCCCGGTTTTCATATTTAAACGGGTCTTTCGCATCCATTTTTATAGCTTCATTATAATCGGCAATAGCCCGATCGAAATTACTGGTGCTATAAAATGCTACCCCACGATAGTTATACAAATTGGCGTCCGTTTTATCTAACTCAATGGCTTTGGTATAATCGTCAATTGCGCTTACAAACTCCCCGAGTTCAGCCTTCACCAATCCCCGGTTAAAATATTTATCGGCATCAATGGGGCCAAGTTCCAGCGCTTTTGAAAAATCAAAGTAAGCGCCTTGCAGTTCTTCGATGTTATACTTGGCAAATCCGCGGTTGGTGTATGCATCGGTATATCGTGGATTGAATTTGATGGCTTTATCTAAATCAACAATGGCCCCTTCATCATCACCCAAATTAATTTTAGCCTCGCCCCGAAAATTAAGAGCTTCTGCAAACGTGGAATCAATCTCCAACGCAAAGTTGAAATCGCCTATGGCCCCATAATAATCCTGCAGCTCAAGGCGCGCCTGGCCGCGAAGTGAAAAAGCATTTTTATTGCGTGGGCTGGCCTCAATAATTTTCGTGAGATCAGCTTTTGCCCCTGCATAGTTTTTAGCTTCCAGTTTCTTTTTTGCGGCCTCTAAGCCTACATCGGTTTGAGCCAATAATACGCCTGGAAATAAAAACAGAATTATAACGAATTGCTTCATGGAACACGGTTTGAGAGGAGCAAGTTACTAAGAATAGAGAGATTTCACGCAAAGGCCTGCGCTAAGCCGCTAAGGTTAATTCAGAATGAAAAAATGAACGCACCTTAGAATGTTACTTAACGCCAGCTTTTGCCGAAGCTCACTATGCGAAACCCTTTGTGTAGCGTAGCGGCTATGCAGGCAGGCCTTTGCGTGAATCAAATAACCATCCAAACAAAATATTAAAACCCAACCGGTTGATTATCGTTAATTGCTTATCTAATAGATATGCCATGAAGCAACTGATCCTTATTTTTTCATGTTGGTGCATATGCGCACTGGCAACCGCCCAGGAAAAACCTCTTGATATGAAGATGGATTTTGAAGAGTACGATCCACCGACAACGTTAAAGGTAGCCGAGCATCACCTTACCCGTGCGAAATTTCCTTTCATCGATATTCACAACCACCAGGGAAGTATGAACACCTCCGATTTCAAGGATTTGATTTCTAAAATGGATGCGTTGAACATGGGTGTGATGGTGAACTTAAGCGGGCGCGGGTTTAGAAGCAGTGGCGATCATTTGGAAAAATCAATTGAGAACGTTAATAACCGGTACCCAAACCGGTTTGTACTTTTTACAAATATTGATTTTGGGGATATCGATAATCCGGAGTGGACTACACGAACCGTAAAGCAATTGGAGGCGGATGTAAAGCGTGGGGCAAAAGGATTAAAGATTTATAAAAGCCTGGGTATCCATAACAAAGACAGTAAAGGCAAACGCATTTCCATTGATGATCCACGCATTGATCCGGTTTGGGCAAAGTGTGGCGAGCTGGGGATTCCGGTGCTGATTCACTCGGCTGATCCAAAACCTTTTTGGGATCCAATCAACAATCAAAATGAACGCTGGCTTGAATTAAAGACTCATCCTGGCCGCAGGTATGACGATAGCTTTGCGAGTTGGGAAACCATTATTGCCGAACAACACAACATTTTTAAAAAGCACCCTAAGACAACATTTATCAATGCGCACTTAGGTTGGTATGGAAATGATTTGCAAAAATTAGGAAGCCTGATGGATCAGTATCCAAACATGCTCACCGAGATTGGCGCTGTGATTGCTGAATTGGGTCGTCAACCTCGCGCTGCCAAAGCGTTCTTCACTAAGTATCAGGATCGCATCTTGTTTGGTAAAGACAGTTGGGTGCCCGAAGAATATGAAACCTATTTTCGGGTGTTGGAAAGTGAAGATGAATACTTTCCGTACCACAAACGCTACCATGCTTTTTGGCGCATGTATGGATTGGGATTGCCCGATGAAATTTTGAAGAAGGTGTATTACAAAAATGCGTTGCGCATTTTACCCAATATGGATAAGAGCCAGTTTCCGAAGTAGATAGAATTGAATCATTTGGTAGTTTTTATTTTTCTATGATAGTAAGATCTATTTTTATTTTTCTTATGTTATTTAACAACTCATGGGAGTTGTTGGCTCAAGAAATAGCTTTTCGCCTGGCAGAGAAAGATTTGATCCCGGAAGGCATTGCATACGACCCAGGTTCAAAGAGTTTCTTTGTGAGCAGCATCTACAAGAACAAAATCGTAAGGATTGATAATGACCAGCAAGTAACAGATTTTATCAAAAGCGGTCAGGAAGGAATTGGCCAGGTGCTGGGCATGAAGGTTCACCTTGGAAAATTATGGGTATGCAGTAATACAGGAGAAGGCAATCCTAAAGGCAAATCAATGGTACACGCTTTTGATATTGCCAGCGGTGCATTGTCAAAAAAAAGTATTCTTCAATCAGCAGGAGAGAAACACTTATTTAATGATCTGGTGATAAGCAGGAAGGGAGATGTTTTTATTTCAGATTCCAATTATGGCGCAATTTATTTTGTAAACAATATCTTGAAAAATCCAGAACTGCTGGTTAAAGACGATCGACTTAATTACGCCAACGGGATTACATTGACGCCCAACAATGAGGTGATTGTAAATACATTCAAGGGCTTCTTCAAAATCAATACAATTACGCGCGAGATAATGGCTCTTCCTTTTCCGAATTATTTTGTAATTGGTATTGATGGGCTGAGCTTTTACAAACAATCACTTATTGGAATTCAGAACATCACATACCCGGTCTGCATAAATCAATATAATCTGAATTCTTCGTTCGATAAAATTGAAAATGCACGTGTACTTGTATCGAATCATCCACTTTTTGATATTCCTACCACGGGTGTTGTAGTAGACGACTGGTTCTATTTCATTGCAAATAGCCAGATGAGCAATTTGGACAAGGGTAAAATAAATTGATCCTGAAAAGCTCAAAGAAGTTTTGATTATGAAGGTAAGGCTGAATTAGAACACCAACACTATTCAGATAAACTCAACATCCCTTCTTCTTTCGACTCTAAAGCAGATTGTCCCATTAAGTATTGATCAACGGCACGCGCTGCTTCACGGCCTTCGCTAATTGCCCACACTACTAAGGATTGCCCCCTGCGCATATCGCCAGCAGAAAATATATTTTCAACCGAAGTTTTATAGCGTGTTGCTTTTACATTGCCGCGCTCATCGTAGTCAACACCCAACTGATCAAGCAAACCAACATGTTGTGGGTGTAAAAAGCCCATCGCTAATAACACAAGTTCACACGGTATAATTTGTTCGGAGCCTTCAATTTCACTAAAACCAGGTGCTTTGCCGGGCTCTGCTTTTTTTATTTCGACTTCAGCAATTTTTAATGATTTTAAGTTTCCTTGCTCATCGCCAATAAACTCTTTTGTCACGATAGACCATTGGCGCTCGCAACCTTCTTCGTGCGAAGTGGAGGTGCGCAAAATCATTGGCCAGCTTGGCCAGGGCATTGACTCAGTTCTGTCTTTTGGCGGCTTCGATAAAATCTCAATCTGTGTTACGGATTTTGCACCATGACGGTTCGATGTCCCCACACAGTCAGAACCGGTATCGCCACCACCAATTACCACCACATTTTTTCCGGTTGCCCAGATTTCTTCAGCGTTCACTTTCTTTCCCGCAACCCTTCTGTTTTGTTGTGTTAAAAAGTCCATGGCGAAGTGAACGCCTTTTAAATTCCTTCCGGGAATAGGTAAATCGCGCGGGACTGTGGAGCCTCCGCATAGAAGCACCGCATCAAAATCTTCTTTCAATTGTTCAACTGAAAGCGTCTCGCCAACATTAACTTTCGTTTGAAATTTTACACCTTCTTCAATCATCAGGTTAATCCTGCGATCAAGAACATGTTTATCTAATTTAAAATCAGGAATACCATACCGAAGGAGGCCGCCAATTTCATCGGCACGTTCAAATACGGTAACGTAATGCCCGGCATAATTCAACTGGGCGGCAGCAGCTAACCCAGCCGGTCCTGAACCAACAACAGCAATTTTTTTATTGGTATGCACAAGCGCCTTGCGCGGTTTCACATATCCATCCTGAAATGCTTTTTCAATGATTGATTTTTCTATGTACTCAATAGCAACAGCGGGTTTATTTATTCCAAGTACACACGATGCTTCGCATGGAGCTGGACAAATACGTCCTGTAAACTCAGGAAAATTATTAGTTGAGATCAGGATCTCATACGCCAACTGCCAGTTCTCCTGATACACAGCATCGTTAAATTCTGGGATGATGTTTCCGAGCGGACAACCATGATGACAGAATGGAATGCCACAATCCATGCAGCGTGCTGCCTGCTTTTGCGTGATTGAGTTATCGATCACCGAGTCAACTTCGTTATAATCGTTGATGCGCTTCTTTGGATCGCGCTTCTTTGGAAGTTCTCTCTCTAATTCTAAAAATCCTGTTGGTTTTCCCATATGCCTCACCCCTGGCCCCTCTCCAAAGGAGAGGAGTAAGAGGAATTTTTAATTTGATGAAATTTTAAACTCAGTTCCTAATGATGCTTTTAAGGCTGCACTTTTTTTCTCAGCCTTTCTTTTTTCTATCACCGCCTTATAATCAATTGGCATTACTTTAATAAACTGCTTAAAAGCTGTAGGCC
>CAZNRJ010000002.1:0-7681 GCA_964574945.1 uncultured Ohtaekwangia sp.
CGCACCATCCACTCCACAATGACGCGCGAAATATAAACGGCCGAAAAGAACGAAGTTGCGATACCAATCATCAATACGATGGCAAATCCCTTCAGGGGCCCTTGCCCTAAAACGAATAGCGCCAGTGCAGTGACGAATGTTGTTAAGTTAGAATCGAAGATGGTGACGAATGCATGGCTAAACCCTTTGTTGATGGCATCGCGCAACTTGCGCCCCAGCGCCAGCTCTTCTTTTATGCGCTCGTAGATCAGCACGTTGGCGTCCACCGCCATACCCATGGTAAGCACAATACCCGCTATGCCCGGTAAGGTAAGCGCTGCATTTAGCTGGGCCAAAATTCCAAGAATAAAGAATATGTTAAAGACGAGTGCAATGTTAGCAACCCAACCACCCTTTGAATAGTAGGCCACCATAAACAATACAACAAGAGCCAATCCGCACGCCATCGAAATGAAACCCTGATTTTGGGCAACCATTCCGAGGCTTGGCCCAACAATGGCTTCTTCAACAATGCGTGTTGGTGCAGGCAACGAACCGGCTTTCAACACGTTGGCCAAATCCTTTGCTTCTTCTAATTCAAAACTTCCTGAGATTTGAGAATTACCATTGGGGATTTCGCCATTTACTGTAGGCGCTGTGTACACATAATTATCAAGCACGATAGCAATGCGGCCTTGTGGTTGCTTGGCTGCGGCCGCAGCCGTTATCTTGGCCCAGTTGCGCGCACCGGAAGCATTCATCTGCATGCTGACTGCAGGCCGTGCAAACTGATCATAATCTAACCGTGCATCACTGATTACTTCACCGGTTAACAAAGGTTTTGCGCTGCGACCCAGGTTTACAAAATTGAGTTGAATATCATCGATCCCCGGGGTTAACTTTGAATCCGGCTTTACATCCCAGAAAAAGCCTATTGTTCTTGGCCATAGATTTCTGACTTCAGGCCTTCTTAAAATCTTGTTGATCTCCGCTGTATCCTTTACTGCATATAAAAACGGAGCGGCCTGGTTCATTAATGCAAACAGCGGGGAAGCCGTAGCATTCCGGAGGGAATCCAAGGAACTCACCGAGCTATCACGCACATTGCTTAATTGTCTTTCAAGGGCAGATTTTGTTGTATCGGTGCCTGATGTTGGCTCTATGCTTTTCTTTGTATCTGAAATTGCCTGTGCTTTTTTCTGATTTTGCTCATTCAACAAAAACTGGTTGATCGTAGTTAAAGACTGGCTTAATTGCTGATCGTAGGGTTCTACTATTTCCCAAAACTCAAGCCGTGCAACACCTTGCAACAATTTGCGAACGCGCTGTGGATTATCGGCACCGGGAATTTCGATTTGAATTCTTCCTTTGTCCTGCAAACGCTGAATGTTTGGTTGCGAAGTTCCAAATTGATCGATACGGGTTTTAAGAATGGTGAACGAACGGTCGATGGCTCCATCTACTTCCGTATTTAAAAAACTAATTACGGAATTATCCGGATCAGAAAGTTTTACACGATCCTTATTAGCCGCTGACGCAAAGAGTGATGCCAACGTTCTGTCCGGGTTTGCTTCTTTAAAAGCCTTAGCGAACAAGGTGACATAACTATCGGTACTGTTCTTTTGCATTTCGCGTGCTTTCAAGAGAGCCGCATTGAATGCCGGGTCAGTTGAATTTCCGCTAAGACCTTTTAAAATATCGATAGGGGAAATCTCCAACACCACGTGCATCCCTCCTTGCAAATCGAGCCCGAGGCTCAATTCATTTTCCTTTACTTGTTTGTAGGTGTATTCTGCACCGAACAAGTTATACACAGGCTGGTTCCACAGCGAGTCTAAATACTTTTGTTTTTTAGAAAGATTCAATGATCCATTTTCATCGGTGGCATAATTAATTGCATCCTGCTCTACTTTTTTCGATACGAACGTAAACGACAAATAGTACAAACAGAGCAACGTGATAATAATGGCAAGACTGACAACTACACCTTTGTTACGCATAAAATTTATTTTAGAAAGTTTGATTGTTTAATGGTAAGGGAAATCAATACCAGGCTTAAAAAAGCAGGTATCAATTATTGAAAAAGAAGGGTGAGATCAGGGCGCGTTAGGCGCGATAACGACCTGGAAGAGAACCCTGAAAAGATTGCTTAAAATTGCCTCCGTGCGCGGAATAAATTTCTGAATACTCTCAGGCTCGCCCAGAATTTCCAGAACACTCACGGGCACGTTCTCATCCACACGCACCAGGTTACCCTGGGGCACTGCATCGGATGGAGCCGCACTGATCGTTTTAGAGGTATCGTCAGTTTGCTCAGTAGCTGCTTTCTTGTCGCTATCAACCCGAAAAGAATATGCATGAGATAAAATAATAACCAGCGCAGCCAGCAGCCCCACAGCTATCAAAAAACCTCTATATATTGACTTTTTCCGCACGTTTTAGATTTCGAAGACCACAAAAGTAGCGTTTACAAACTAATTTGCAACACCTGTCAGGTGGGATTTGAGATAGCCTACCAAAACATCCAACGCACGCTCAAATTTGCTGTTATTAGGTATTACCAGATCAGAATTATGTTTTAAAGGCTCGATTAACCGCTCATACACAGGCATAACATGATATTGGTAGCGGTATAGGACATCGTCAATGTCATAGCCACGTTCAACCTGGTCGCGCTTGATTCGTCTACCTAATTTCACATGGTCTTTCGCTTCAATAAAAACCCGTAGATCAAGTTCATTAGAAATTTCATCAAAATATTGAACAAATAATCCTTCTACTACAAGGATGGGAGCCGGCTTAAATTCAAGAACCTTTACCTCGGCTAAGGGATTGTTGAAAACATATTCCTTCTTAGTTACATACTGCCCCGATTTGAGTTTCAATAAGTCGCGTTGAAAAGCTTCCCGGTCAATGGAGATGGGTAAATCAAAATTCTTTACTCCATTTTCATCAACGGGTTGTTGGTCGCGGGGCTTGTAATAATTGTCTTGAGAGATAAGGCAAATCTCACTGGGTTGAAAACAGGAGGACAACCCCTGAAGGAAATACGTTTTACCGGAACCGCTGCCACCGGTGATGCCTATGGTAAAAGGTTTTTTCATTTTCTTTTGTTAAACCGCAAGGGCGCAAAGAATCCTTCATTGCGCCTTTGCGTCTTAGCGGTTAAATTATTTTTTTCAAATACAAAACTAATTTTTCAACAGCCCGGGCACGGTGACTCAGTAAATTTTTTTCAGTCATCGTCATCTCGGCCAACGTTTTTGTTTCCCCTTCCGGAACAAAGATCGGATCGTAACCAAAACCACCCGTTCCGCGCTTTTCCTCAATAATAGTCCCTTTCAAAACTCCCTCAAACTGTTTCTTCTCTTCGGGGGTAATCAATGTGATCACTGTTCTGAACTGAGCTTTCCTGTTTTCAATGTTATACAAGTTAGCCAGCAGCAAGTTCATGTTGTCATCCGCATTCCGCTGGCTTCCCGCATAGCGGGCCGAGTACACACCGGGGCCACCGTTCAGCGCCTCCACCTCAAGACCTGTATCATCCGCAAAGCATGAAACGTTATAATGATCAAATACATACGCTGCTTTTTGCAGGGAATTCCCTTCTAATGTTGATTGATCTTCCGCTAATTCTTCCAAGCAACCAATTTCCTTCAGGCCCACCACTGAAAAATCATTTCCTAATAGCGCCTGGATCTCCGCGCGCTTGTGATCATTATTAGTGGCGAAGCAAATTGTTGACATTCCTTTAAAGCAATTCTATTTCAAAAATCAAATTAGCATTGGCAGGAATTTTACCCGATACAGAAGCCCCATATGCATACCCTGAAGGAACATAAAGTGTAACCTTGGAACCACCCGGCACCAAAGGAAGGACTAACTGCCATCCCAAAATTAATCCCGATAAGGTAAACGTTGAACCTGTCGATGACTCAAGTACAGTGCCACTGCCCATAATTTTCACATTGTAAGCTACCTTGATCCTGTTTTCCAAACAAGGAATTTTATTACCTGTGCCGGGCGCAGTGATTACATAGCGCGTGCCATTGGGCTCATGTTGAGCCGCAATACCTCTTGAAAGTAAGAATGCATCTATTTTAATAATATCATCAGCTAACCGAGCCTGATCAACAGCCGCAAGCCTACTTTCCGGTACGGAGGTAGTACACGTTGGGTCGTCTTTACAACTATCCAAAAAGAGAAATCCACCGCACAGTAAAATCCCAATAATAACTTTCTTCATCACACCTTACTTTATTTCTACCAACTCAAGATCAAAAACCAAAATCGCATTCTCCCCAATTATTTCGCTTCTGCGTTGCGGGCCAAAACCAAGAGGTGATGGAATATATACCGTTAATTTAGATCCTTTATTCATTAACGTAATCGCTTCTTGCCATCCGGCAGCTAAACCCTGTTGCCCTATGGTTGCTTCCATTGGTTCATAAGGCATTCTATATTCATTAAACACATTATTGGCACGGGCAATAGATTCAATACTGCTATCGAAGCAAGTGCCATCCAGCAAAAATCCTGTATAGTTTACCTTTACAGTTTGTCCTTGCTTAGCATTATCGCCTTTGCCAGGTTTAGTCATTACATAGCGCAAGCCCGATTCTGTTTTTTGTGCAACAATTGATTTCGCTTTTAAATACTCAGCAATAGCAGTAGTATCTTTAGCTAACTGAAGTGATTCTTCCAACATAGCTTGTTCATTCTGCCTGGCAATAGCCTCACTTTGCAATGCACGTGCCTGATCTTCGGTAACAATATCCGTTATACCCATGAAAAGCTTAAATAAACTTGTCGAATCAACATCCGGAGGGTAAGGGCCGCCTTGAAAAAGATTTTTTGCGGAAACCGTAAACGTTACACTATCCCCTTTTGAAAGAAGTTGAATAACTTCAGTAACTACATCGCCTTTTGGCACTGAATCCTGATGTTGCAGCATAACAGGCATCGGATTTTTCTTGCTATCGTTAATCACGGAATCCTTTCCGTCTTTCAAGAGAAAGTTAAGCACGCGTAGCTCACCTGTTTTGGCAAGTACGCCATCTCCCTTGCGCACCAATATATATTTTTGACCAGACTTAGTCTCCTTTGAATCAGAGCACGAGAAACACAACATCGCCACAAAGGCAAACAACAGAACTGAATTTTTCATTTTTTATGGATTGAATTGTTTTAGTTACTTTTTTAATAATGGTTGATACTCTGGAAGGATGGATAAAAATTTCTTCAAGGTTTCTTCCAACGATAATTTTGAAGAACCACCTGATGCATTTCTATGACCACCGCCTTCAAAGTGTTTGCGTGCCAATTCGTTTACAGAAAAATCGCCCAACGAGCGGAACGATAATTTTATTTCTTCCTTGCGGTCATACATCAACACCGACATCTTCACTCCTTTTATAGAAAGGCCATAGTTTACAAGCCCTTCGGTATCGCCTGTTTGGGCACCGAATTTTTTCAGCTCTTCCTGGCTCAACGTCATGTAGGCCGTGTTGTACTCTGGCAACACCACTAATTTCTGACTCAGTACAAATCCCGTAAGGCGAAGGCGCTCTAATGAATTGGTATCGTAAATATTTTGAGCAATTGCATGCGGATCGGCACCTTTGGCTACCAATTCTGAGGCAATCAAAAATTCCTGGTGGCGGGTATTGTTATGCCTGAAGCCACCGGTATCGGTCATCAAACCGGCATACAAACAGGTGGCAATGTCTTTATCAATAAGGTTAGTTTCACCTAACTCTTTAATCAGCTCATAAATAAGTCCTGCAGTAGATGCGGAAGCCGTGTTCCACTTTTCAAAGTCGGCAAACGCTTCGGGTTCTAAGTGGTGATCGATCAGCACTTTTATTCCCTTCGCATTTTTTACCGGATCGGTCAGTTTATCAATGCGGCTTAAGCTTGAAAAATCTAAACAAAAAATAACGTCTGCCTGTTGGATTAACCCGATGGCTCTTTGCCCTGGTTTGGGATCGTCCTTTGAAAGCGATATTACCGTTTCATTGCCTGGCATCCACATTAAAAAATCGGGATAGTCGCTCGGTGAAATCACTGTTACCTCGTGACCTTTCTTCTTTAAAAAGCCGGAAAGGCCTAATGACGAGCCCAATGCATCGGCATCGGGCTTAAAGTGGGTAACGATAACCACCTTCTTTGGCTGACTGATTAACGCCTTAAAGGCCTCTGAATTTTTCATCGAAGGGGCAAAAATGGCAATTTTAATCGGGAGTGCATAGCCGTTAATCAGAAGGTAGATTGGTGAAATTGATTTAAGGCAAAAAACAATGAAGCAGGGCTATGTGCTACGGACTAAAAGGCTAATTTTGCGCCCGAAATAAACACTTTGAAAACAACTTAAAAACCAATAAGATGGCAACAAACAGAACTTTTACAATGATTAAGCCCGATGCAACGGGAGCCGGAAACACAGGTGCAATTACCAAAATGATTGAAGACGCTGGCTTTCGCATAGTAGCGATGAAAAAAACAAAACTAAGCCCCGAATTGGCCGGCAAGTTTTATGAGATTCACAAAGAGCGGCCTTTCTATGGCGAGCTTTGCGCTTACATGTCCAGCGGCTCAATTGTGCCCATGATTTTAGAAAAAGACAACGCGGTAGAAGATTTTCGTAAACTGATTGGCGCTACCGATCCTAAAAAAGCTGCCCCCGGAACAGTGCGAGCGCTCTTCGCAAAATCGATTGACGCCAATGCAATTCATGGTTCCGATTCTGATGAGAATGCTGCTATTGAAGGCAACTTCTTTTTCTCGCAGTTTGAGCGGTTCTAAATTCAAAATACAAAGTTTAAGATTCAAGAGTTGAACCTACCACTTTTGAATCTTGAACTTTGACTTAACAAATTTGTTATACCCCTTTACCAGTTCTGATGAATACGATTGATCCTAACTACTCAGAAAAATTTGAATCCCGTCACAACGCACCGGATGCCCGCCAAATTGAAGAAATGTTGCGTGTGGTGAAAGCCGCATCGGTGGATGAATTGATTAACCAAACTATACCTGCTAACATCTGGTTAAAAAAATCACTGAATCTTCCGGAAGCACAATCTGAGTTTGAGTTTTTAAATGAGTTCAAAAAACTGATTTCAAAGAATAAGATTTACAAATCGTATATCGGTACCGGATACTATAATTGCATCACACCGGGTGTTATCCTTCGCAATGTGTTGGAAAACCCGGGTTGGTACACAGCCTACACTCCTTACCAGGCCGAGATTGCACAAGGCCGCATGGAAGCATTGATCAATTATCAAACGATGATCATTGACCTTACGGGAATGGAGATTGCAAATGCTTCTTTATTAGATGAAGCTACTGCTGCAGCCGAGGCTATGCATTTGTTATATGCTTCACGTAAAGCAAATAAGAAAGATGCCCATACTTTTTTTGTGGATGAGAATACGTTTCCGCAGGTAATCGATTTATTGAAAACAAGATCAACACCTATTGGTGTTACGCTGCAAGTTGGAAGCATAGAAAAATTAGATCTTACAAATCCCGACCTGTTTGCAATTTATGTTCAGAATCCTGACAACAACGGAGAGATAAAAGATTACACCTCGTTGATTGAAACGGCACATGAAAAAGAAATTTTTGCAGTTGTAAGTGCCGACCTGATGAGTTTGTTATTGGTGAAGTCGCCCAGAGAAATGGGTGCCGATGTGGT
>CAZNRJ010000002.1:7691-10777 GCA_964574945.1 uncultured Ohtaekwangia sp.
CAGCGCTTTGGTGTGCCGATGGGCTTTGGCGGACCACATGCAGCGTTTTTTGCAACACGGGATGAATTCAAGAGACAAATCCCCGGAAGGATTATCGGGGTTTCGATTGATGCCAGCGGAAACCCGGGCTATCGCATGGCCTTGCAAACACGTGAGCAACACATCCGCAGGGAGAAAGCAACTTCAAACATTTGTACTGCGCAGGTATTGCTATCGGTAATGGCCAGCATGTATGCCGTTTATCACGGGCCTGAAGGGTTGAAAAAAATTGCCGGAAGAATTCATGGCCTTGCTCAACTTCTTGAGAATGGACTACGAGAACTTGGCATCAAACAAGTAAACAAGAATTATTTTGATACTTTAAAAATTGAAGTAGCCAATAAAACAGGTATAAGGGAAAAAGCTGAAGCTCACGGAATAAACTTTAAATACTTTGCAGATAATTATATCGGAATCTCTCTGGATGAGACTACCGACATAAAAGATATTGAGAGAATAGTTTCAATATTTAATCCCTCACCCCCTTCCCCTCTCCCAGGGGAGAGGGGTGTCCCAACGGGACGGGGTGAGGGATTAAGCTGGCCAGCATCTTTGATAAGAACTTCAAAATATTTAACTCATCCTGTTTTCAACACGCATCATTCTGAACACGAAATGTTGCGTTACATCAAGCGATTGGAAAACAAAGATCTTTCTATGGTGCATTCCATGATTTCATTAGGCTCATGCACAATGAAGTTAAATGCCACCACCGAAATGATTCCGGTAACCTGGCCTGAGCTTGGCAACATGCATCCCTTCGCACCGGCCAATCAAACCCTCGGTTACCAGGAAATGATTACCAACTTAGAAAACTGGTTGAAAGAAATTACAGGCTTTACCGGAGTTTCCCTACAACCAAACAGTGGTGCACAAGGTGAGTATGCCGGTTTATTGGTAATCCGAGCTTATCACCAAAATAGAAAAGATGATCATAGAAATATTGCATTGATTCCAGCATCAGCACATGGCACAAATCCTGCAAGTGCTGTCATGGCGGGCATGGATGTAGTGGTTGTAAAATCGGATGCAGAAGGAAAGATTGATGTAACAGATTTAAAAGCAAAAGCTGAACAGTATAAAGACAAGCTTTCCTGTTTGATGGTTACCTATCCATCCACACATGGCGTGTTTGAAGAATCAATTGTAGAAATCTGTGAAACCATTCATGCATGTGGTGGATTGGTGTATATGGATGGCGCTAACATGAATGCACAAGTGGGGCTAACATCACCCGCCAACATTGGCGCTGATGTGTGTCACTTAAACCTTCACAAAACATTTTGCATTCCGCACGGTGGTGGTGGCCCGGGCATGGGGCCAATCTGTGTAAACGATAAATTAAAACCATTTTTGCCGGGTCATGCCGTTGTTAAAACGGGTGGTGACAAAGCAATCACGGCTGTGTCATCTGCACCGTGGGGCAGTGCCAGCATTCTTGTAATCTCTTATGCTTACATTGCTATGATGGGTGGCGAAGGATTAACCAACGCAACAAAGCTGGCAATCTTAAATGCAAATTATATCAAAGAAAAACTCAACGGTCATTACAAGATTCTTTACACAGGAACAAAAGGACGTTGTGCGCACGAGATGATTGTTGATTGCCGCGATTTTAAAAAGTCGGGCATTGAAGTGGAAGACATTGCCAAGCGATTGATGGATTATGGATTCCATGCACCTACTGTTTCATTTCCGGTTGCAGGTACGTTGATGATTGAACCCACCGAAAGCGAACCGAAAGAAGAAATGGATCGCTTTATTGAAGCATTAGTCGAAATCAGGAATGAAATTCGTGAAGTGGAAGAAGGCAAAGCAGATAAAGAAAATAATGTATTGAAGCATGCACCCCATACCGCGGCTGTCATTACTGCCGATGAATGGACGCTTCCTTACAGCAGACAAAAAGCAGCGTATCCTTTAGCATTTGTTAAGGAGGCTAAGTTCTGGCCAAGTGTAAGTCGCGTTGATAATGCTTACGGAGATCGTAACCTGGTGTGTAGTTGTTTGCCGATTGAAGAGTATTCAAGTTAATTTAATATTCAAGGTTCAAGGTTCAAAATTTTGAGCTTTGAACTTTGAATTACCTCAACCCATACTTATCAATCAAATACACCAAGGCAGCCATGGAGGCTGCGCCTAATTCCAGTTCGCGTTTACTCACTTTATCAATGGTATCTTCTTGCGTGTGGTGATAATCAAAATAGCGCTGCGAATCTGGAAGAAACTCCATCACGGGCACACCTTGTCTTCCGAGTGGACCGATATCAGCTCCACCACCTTCCTGATCAAAATCAGTAAGGCCATAAGGTTCTAACAAGGGCTTCCAGCTTTTTATTTTATCCCTTACCTCTTTAGGTGCAGTCATGGTAAACCCGCGTGGCGTAAATCCACCGCGATCCGATTCAATCGCTACAACATGCTTCTCTTTATTTTTCTCAGCTAACTCGGCATACTTTAATCCACCACGCAATCCATTCTCTTCATTCATAAACATTACTGCGCGAATGGTATGCTTAGGCTTAAAGCCCATTGCATTAAACAAGCGAAGCACTTCAATAGATTGGACACATCCTGCCCCGTCATCATGCGCGCCTTGTCCTAAATCCCACGAATCCAAATGGCCTCCCACTAAAATAATTTGTTCCGGAAACTCAGTGCCTTTCATTTCCCCTATCACATTAAAGGAAGGAGTATCATCCAACATAACAGAATGATTTTCCATATAGAATTGTAAATCTTTTTCTTCTTTTAATAATTTACTCAATACATCCGCATGCTTCGTGCTAATGGCCAGTGCAGGAATTTTTGCGCCATCAGGCGCATAGCGCATACCACCCGTGTGCGGATAGTCTTCCTCATTGAGTCCCATCGACCGGACCAACACCGCTACCGCACCATACTTAGCAGCTTGAGCAGCGCCTCCACCGCGTTGATCAACAGCTCCTCCATAGGCAGCAAATGCATCAATTTTTGTTGGGTCCATCGGCCGGTTAAAAAAAACAATCTTGCCCCGCACACCTTTTGTTCCCAACATTTTTAATTCT
>CAZNRJ010000002.1:10787-35268 GCA_964574945.1 uncultured Ohtaekwangia sp.
CCAACGCACACACATTAACCGGAACAGTTCCAGTCTTTTTGGAAATAATCCTGCCCACTTCTTTCTGGCCACGCACCCAATGCGGCACCATAACAGGTTGCAACCACACCGAATCAAAACCAAATTGTTCCATTACATGACGACTCCATTCAACCGCAGCGGCAGCACCCGGTGACCCTGAAAGTCGCGGCCCAATATTGACCGTTAAATCATGAAGCATTTCATACGACTTACCGTTACTTAATGCCTGATCAAAAATTTGCTTAATAGTAGTTCCATCGGCTGACTGGGAAATAGATTCAACACAGATGAGTGACAGAAAGAAAATACAAATAGACCTTACCATGTTTTTCACAATGATGAATTTAGATTTTGAACTTTTCGACAACATTGAGATTCAAATACGCATTATTTCAGCTACAGAAAAAGTAATCCTCATCCAATGTCAACTAATTTTTTAACTGGACTTACGTATAAGCAGGCGTCAAGACACCTTAAAGGTGTCAGACGCCTTTTGAATTAGGCTCGGTTTTTAAACTTTTGCGTAAGCCCTCTTTTAAATCTCAAACTTAATCGCCCCCTCTCCCAGTGGAGAAGGAAAATGTGAGTTTTCAGTTAACACAGAAAGTTATTCGGTGACGGCCTGAACAGCTGATACAAGCTGGCATTATAAGGTAAACTCTGAACGGTTCATAAAAAATACGTTCAAACGTTTGAAATGCAAGGTTTTACAGTCGAACTTCGTTAAAAAATTATGGCCTTTCTGTTTGATTCATTTGAGGGTTGGAAAAAATACTGTGCGAATAAAAACGTATCCGTGGTGCAGGCCGTGCTGGATTACGAGAAAGAACAAAAAGGAAAAACCGAAGAAGAAATCTTTACCCAACTTGGCAAAGCCTGGGAAGTAATGAAAGACGCGGTGCACACGGGTCTTGAAGAAGACATGACTTCACGGTCGGGTATGATTAATAACGGGGCAAAAAAAGTATACCGCCACCCCGTAACAGTACTTTCAAAAGAATTTCAAAATTTAATTTCCCGTGCGCTTGCCGCGAAAGAAGTTAACTCCTGTATGGGCCGCATTGTGGCTGCGCCTACAGCAGGTGCTTCGGGTATTATGCCGGGTGTGCTGGTTACGCTTCAGGAGATTCACAAAACGGAGGATAAAAAAATTTTAGAAGCCATGTTGCTGGCTGCGGGCATTGCACTTATCATGGAACAAAAGGCAAGTATCTCCGGGGCCGTTGGCGGGTGCCAGGCTGAAACCGGAACGGCTGCTGCGATGGGTGCCGGGGCAATTGTCTATTGTTTGGATGGTACTGTTGACCAGATTTTTAATGGCGTTGCGATAACTGTGCAATGTATGCTTGGCTTAGTGTGCGACCCCGTTGCCGGATTAGTGGAAGTTCCTTGTGTGGTGCGAAATGCAAGTGCAGCTGCCATTGCTAACAGCTCCGCACAAATTGCCTTAGCTAATGTAAGCAGTGTAATTCCTGTGGATGAAGTAATTGAAGCCATGGGCGAGATTGGCGCCAGCATGGAAACGCGGTACAAAGAAACTGCACTCGGTGGATTGGCCGCAACAAAAACCGGGCAAGCCATCGCAAAGAAAGTGTTGATTCGTGATATTGAAATTATGCCGGACGAAGAAGTAAGGTAATTATACCGGTTGTACTTTCTTTATATAGTCCATCACGGCATCGTAGCCAAAATAAACAGCGCATGTTAAAATGATTGACCACACACACGCACTGATAAACATATAAAGTATTATCTTCTCACGGTTAGTACTTATTCCCACCGCTATTATGGTGCCACCAATCGGTGAAAGAAGAATTGGTGTTAACGCAGCAACACCTACCAATCCATATTTGGTAAGATAATTGGATTTCATTTTAAGGGACTTGTTCTCAGATTTCTTTTTGAAAATCCGGTCTAAGATCCTCTTCCTGATAAACTCGCCAAAATAAGTAAACGTCACTACCATAGTCATCATGCCTGCAACAGTCACAATCATGGTAGTAATGATGTGCAGGCCGGCTGCCTTCCCACCAATAGGACCAAAAAAGAATTTTACCATGCTCCACAAATACACCGTAAGTGTTTTCAGTATTTCTTCCCACATATCATTTTCAATTCGAGGTTCAAAATTTCAGGTTCAAGATTCATAAGCAGGATAACAATTTTAAATTTTGATTCTTGAATTATTAAAGTTTATTTCCAAAACTCAAATCCCCGGCATCGCCAAGGCCAGGCACAATATAAAACCGACTGTCCAATTTCTCGTCTACCGAAAAAGTCCAGATCGTAAATGGAATTTTTAAGTTTTCCTTTACATGCTGAACTCCTTCGGGGGATGCAATTAACGATGCAAGGTGAATATGGGATGGTTTACCACGATTCATCAACGCATTGACGGAACGGATAAATGATTTACCGGTTGCCAGCATCGGGTCAATCAAAATTACTTCCTGTCCTTCTAAGGAGGGAGACGCGAGGTACTCGAGGTTTATTGTGAGTTCTTCCCCATCTTCTTTTCGATAGGCGCCAATAAACCCGGCATCGGCCCGATCAAAATAATTTAAAAACCCCTGAAAGTACGGCAACCCGGCTCGTAAAACAGTAACGAGAATAGGTTGCGATTTTAACTGCCTGGAAGTTAACGATGCCAGGGGTGAAGTAACCAAACACTCTTTGTAAGAAAGCCGTTTTGAAATTTCATAGGCCATAATCTCGCCCATGCGTTCCAAATTTATGCGAAAGCGTAATCTGTCCTGCTGACTATCAGTACCTCTAATTTCATTGAGGAATTGGTTTGCGATGGAAGGTGGTTCACCCAATACGATAAGGTTCATGAATAAATTTTTTTCTAACCAAAATTTACGATAAAGTTGCAGAAAGACAGAGCCGGGATGAAAAAAATAAAATCGCCAGTTTCCAAAGTAGATACCACACTTCTTAAGCAGTTGATTGAAATCCATGCTCCTTCCGGTGCTGAGGCTCCGCTCAAAAATTTCCTGGTAAAATATATAACTAAGCAAAAGAAGAATTGGAAACATAAACCGCAGCTAATTGATGGTGAGGAGTTTCAGGATTGCCTGATCTTGAAATTTGGCAAGCCGCGCACTGCCATTTTTGCTCACATGGATTCGGTTGGCTTTACCGTGCGTTATTTTAATCAACTTCTCTCAATCGGAAGCCCGGATGCAGAGACCGGAACTCGTTTGGTGGGTGAAGACTCGCTTGGCCTTATTGATTGTGAACTTGAATACGACAAAGAGAATCATGCATTCTACAAATTCGGCCGGCCGATTGACAGGGGAACAACACTTACTTATAAAGTCAATTTCCGCGAAAGCGAACACTTTATTGAAACTCCTTATTTAGATAACAGGCTCGGTATTTACGCTGCGCTTAAAGTTGCTGAACAATTGAAAGACGGTGTTATCATTTTTTCCTGTTGGGAAGAACATGGTGGTGGCACCGTAGGATATTTAGCCGATTACATCTATAAGAAGTGGAACGTACGTCAGGCTCTCATTTCAGATATTACTTGGGTATCGGATGGTGTGGAGCATGGAAAAGGTGTTGCCATTTCCTTGCGGGACAGGAATTTACCCCGTAAAAGCTTTGTGGATAAAATAATAGCAATCGCAGAAGAGAATCACATCGATTATCAATTGGAAGTAGAAGGTGCCGGCTCAAGCGATGGTGGCGAATTGCAACGCAGTCCTGTTCCGTTCGACTGGTGTTTTGTTGGTGCGCCCGAACAACACGCCCATACACCGCACGAAAAAGTGCACGTATATGATATCAAAACAATGATTGATTTATATAATGTACTGATGAAAGAACTATAAAATGCTCTTTCTTAAAACTCGAAGCGACTATTTAACAATCGCGAAGTAATATAGCCGACCGATTTAGCAAACTCCTCATAATGTTTACCTTTCAATTCATATCCAATTGATTCTTTGGTTGCCGGATCGATAATCCAATACTCTTTCACGCCAAATTTTTCGTAAAGATTTTTCTTTATAACCGTATCGTGGGTTTTATTACCGGGCGAAAGTAACTCGATAAGTAGTTCAGGTACACCATGAATATGATCCTTTACAATGTGCGACTGGGCTTTCGATACAAAAATTATATCTGGCTGAACTGCATTTGCGTGTTCATCCAAATAAACATCAAACGGTGAAATAAAAATTTCACCTAACTCTTTTTCCTCTGTAAGCAAAGTTATACTCCTGCTTAATTTGCCTATAATTCGTTGATGATTGGTTACAGGTGAAGGGCTCATATAAAGCTTTCCATCAATAAGTTCAGCCAATGTACCTTCAGGAAGCATCGTAAATACTTCCATAATTGTGCGGGGCGGTCTGTCAAGTATTTGAGACATGTTTTAAAGTTATAAAATTCACCCTATATTTTCACGGCAGTTTAAACACATCAACTATGAGCACCAACCGCAGAGACTTTATCAAAACTACGGCTATGGCCGGACTTGGCTTTTCTATTCTCCCATCAGGCACGCTATTCGCAAAAGACTCAGCTCCTAAAGTGCGGCTTGGTTTTATTGGAGTAGGGTTTCGTGGGCAAAGTCATTTAGAACTCGCGCTCAAGCGCAATGATGTTGAAGTGGTGGCGCTCTGTGATATTCAGCAGTCGATGATGGATATGAGCTTGCAATTAGTAAGCAAGGCCAATAAACCAAAACCTGCCGTGATCCTTAATGGCCCCTGGGGATATCGGAAACTATTGGAGTCAAAAGATATTGATGCGGTCATTATCTCCACTCCGTGGGAATGGCATTCGATTATGTGTTTGGATTCGATGAACGCAAAAAAATATGTAGGCTGTGAAGTAAACGTGGGCATGACCGTAGAGGAATGTTGGGAATTAGTTCATACCAGTGAACGAACCGGTATGCCATTGATGATGCTTGAAAATGTTTGCTACAGGCGCGATGTAATGGCTGTGTTAAATATGGTTCGGCAAAATATATTCGGAGAATTAGTTCATTTACAAGGTGGCTATCAGCATGACCTTCGCGGAGTTAAATTTAACGATGGTAAAACCAATCCGGGTGTGGGTGCGGAATTTGGAGAAAAAGGATTTTCAGAAGCGCAGTGGCGCACACATCATTCCATCAATCGCAACGGAGAGCTCTATCCAACACATGGCATTGGCCCGATCGCAACCATGATTGATATTAACCGGGGAAACCGGTTTACACAATTAGTTTCATACTCATCTAAATCAAGAGGACTGCATGACTACATCGTTAAAACGGGTGGCGAAAATCATCCAAACGCAAAAATAAATTTCAAACTGGGCGATGTGGTTACCACCATGATTCGCACGGCTAACGATGAAACTTTATTATTACAACACGATACTAACTTGCCACGACCCTACTCGTTGGGATTTAGGGTGCAGGGCACCAAAGGCATTTGGATGGATGTGAATAAATCAATCTACATTGAAGGACAAAGTAAAAAATCGCACCAATGGGAAGATGCCAAAGAGTGGTTGGATAAATATGATCATCCGCTTTGGAAAAAATATGGCAACGATGCCAGTGGTGCCGGCCACGGGGGCATGGATTGGTTTGTACTAAATGCATTTGTAGAAGCGGTGAAGCGCAAGACCAATACACCACAAGATGTATATGATGCCGTTGCCTGGAGCGCCATTACCCCGCTATCGGAAAGTTCAATACTATTAGGTGGCGAGAGTATTGAGTTTCCTGACTTTACACAAGGTAAATGGATGTATCGTAAAAATGATTTTGCGTTGGGTGATGATTATTGATTCGAGGACTTAGCCACAGATTCACAGATTATTTGATAACTTAAATACATAAGTTGGTGGTAATTTGACATTTGACGTGAAAGCACTAAAACAAATATTAATAGTTGGACTCTTAGGACTCATAACAAGTTGTTCTGATGGGACAAAGTACATTAACGAGCAATTCACAGGATATTGGGCAGAGACCGAGTGGACGTATGAATTTAAAAAAGACGGAACTTTCAGGTTTATTGCAAATGGACATATCGACACAGGCGAGTACAAAGGTAGATACATCATTTCTGACAGTACGATATTCTTAAATCCTGACACTGATTGGCAAACGTTTAACGGAGTAATAAAACCTCGGCTAAAAATATTTAATAAGGAATGTTTAAGAGATTACGAGAATAATTTTTATTGCAAGGGGTACGAAACCATTGACAAGCTGAACGAAAAGGAATTTGAATTTCAATCTAAAATAATTTCCATCCTTGACACCATGTCGATGGTTAAAGAAGAAAAAGAACGGCTTATTAAAATCGAGGATAATAGGGCTCTTAAAGTTGACCCAGAAGTGAGAATTATGTACTCGGGAATAATCGTAATTGACAGACAAGAATTTCACCAATTTAGCGTGGAGAGAGTTACTGTGTTAGATACTTGGAGAGGCTTAGATTTCTTAGTTCGTAAAAGGCCAATTGAAATTTATGAGCATCTAAGTGCCGGTGACTCATTAAGACTAATTTATAAAGAAATCGCGGTAGATTAAACTATTGTCAACAGTACATTTATTTCAAATTGAAAAATTCAATGCTGTTCTGTAGTTTTCGTGACCAATAAGATTTTCCGCAATCGATTTAACCCTTGGTAACTGCAAATAATCTTACACCTTTCAACTATTCGAACTTTGCCTGCGTTATCTTTGCATCACTATTTTTATTATGAACGAAATTCAAATTTTAGGGTTGGCAGCGGGTTCGTGTACTACCATCGCTTTTTTGCCGCAGGTTATTAAAACCTGGAAGAGCGGCTCTGCAAAAGACTTGTCGTTAGGCATGTTTTCATTTTTTTGCTTTGGTGTATTACTCTGGTTGGTTTATGGAATCATCATCAGGGATATACCTGTTATCGTGGCAAACATGCTAACGTTGGTCCTTGCCTCTTCCCTTTTATTCTTTAAGCTTCGCTTTAAGGAATAAGGTTACAAAGGCTTCACCTCTTCTTTACCATCCGGATACAAAGCAAAGCGGCTCTTCTCCCTCGGGTGAGCATGTTCGTAGCTTGGCCATGGCCAACCTCCAAATTGTGTATGCCTGTATTCATTCATGGCCTGCTCTATTTCGGCCTGGCTATTCATAACGAAAGGACCGTGCTGTACTACCGGCTCGGCAATTGGTTTTCCTTGTAAAAGAAGAAAATAACTTTCGCTGTTACCGTTGGTCAGTGTCACATCCTGGTCGGCCATCAGTTCAACCGCCTGGTGAGACGTAAAATTCTTGTCGGCAATTTGCACGGATTGCCCTCCATAAAAATAAAGTGACCGGTTAACAAATGGAGATGCCTTAGGTAATGTCCATTTTGCATTTGGTTCCATGTTAATTGTCCAGATAGCAACTTCATGAGTGGAATCAGCAGCCCACGAATCAGGTGCCGGAGCCGGAGCAAGTACATCCTCAATTTTTCCGCCTATCACTTTTACATTCGTTGCGTTGCCCTCAGCATCTTTATGAATAAAGGTTGGAATGCTCTCAGCCCACAACATAGCAAAATAGGGTTCAGCAAATTTTTTTGCTTTGGGTAAGTTCAGCCAGATTTGAAAAAGCTCGAGCGGATTTTCTTTTTCTTTACTTAACAAGGGAAACATTTCACAATGCTGCACCCCTTTGCCGGCCGTCATCCATTGCACATCACCAAATCCAAAACGACCGGCTGCTCCGAGTGAGTCGGAATGATCAACCACTCCTTTCGTTACTACGGTTACGGTTTCAAACCCCCGGTGCGGGTGCGCAGGAAAGCCCGGAACATGCTCTCCATGATACATGCGCCAATTTTCTTTATTAGGTGCAAAGTCCTGGCCTATCTGTCTTCCTGCCAAAGAAGCTGCAGGCCCCATCACGTCATTGCCTTTCGGGTAGTGATCTTCGTGATGAACACAAAAAAGAAAGGGGTCCTGCGTTTGCCACGGAAACCCTAACGGCTTTATCGATTTAATTGCGCTGTTGCTCATAGTATTAATTGAAATATGAAAGGATAACCAAAATGAGGTTGCAAAAGTTTAATCTTAAAGGATCCGTTTTATTTTCATCATCTAAGCGCGTAACCTAACACTGCCACCACATGGCAGGCTGTTCCTCCTAAAACAAAAAGGTGCCACACAAAATGATTGTAGCGATGGCTATGATCGTATGCAAAAAAGAAAACGCCAATGGAATACACTACACCTCCGGCCAGCAACCAAAACAAACCCCACATGGGCATGTGATCATACAACGGCTTTATGGCAAGCAAGGCTAACCAACCCATTCCCACATAAAGAGCCGTAGATAGTTTGCTTGTCTTCACATTACGTACTGATTTCAAGACAACTCCGGCAGCGGCCAATGCCCAAATGATACCAAACAACGTCCAGCCCCAGGAACCCGGTAATACACTTAATGTAAAAGGCGTGTAGGTACCTGCTATCAAAAGAAAAATTGCACTGTGATCAAAAATTTGAAAAATGCGTTTTGTTCTGCTCTGAGGAAATGCGTGATAAAGTGTAGATGCGAGATATAAGACCATCATGGTTGCGCCAAAAATACTTACGCCTGTAATTGCTGCAGCACCTAACGGAATTGCTTTTACAATCATGACAGGAGTTACCGCAATAGCTGCCAAAAAACCAACACCATGACTTACACTATTTGCAATTTCCTCGCCCAGGGTTTGTTCCCGGTCCCGGTGATGTATTGAGTTCATACTATGGAAAGTTCAGTTAGAGAGGTAATTTGAAATGCGCTTAGAATCTACTTTGAGTGATTCAAAAGATGGTTGATAATATTGATTAAGAGCGCTGCAATTCCGCAAAAATCATTTCCAGTTCGGGTTTGGAAATCCTTAATTTCTCGGCCAACCTTTTGTACATGTTTTCAATACTGCCTTCTTCATACACGAAGTCGTCATCGGAAAGGATTGGAAATCTTCGCTTGAGCAGGATTTTTTGTTCGCGCCAACTTCTGATAATACTGTGCATAGCCTGGTAAATGTAGGAATATCAGGATTGATATGAATAACCCGGCTCAATTTATTTTTTAGAAGGCATAAAAAAAGGCAGTCGGAAAGCCCAACTGCCTTTAGGTTAATAAATCGAAATTATTTGGGATCCAGTGTTTCGTTAATCCGAACCAAAACATCCTGCAAATGGTAACGGCTCATTTTATCAGTCGTACCAGGCAACGCAGAGGTGATATCACTCTTTAAAGCAACTAAATGTGCCCGGGTTAAAGAAATTACATCACTCTTCTTTGGATCGGCAACCGGTGAGGCCGGGGAAGCTGGGAAAAACGGGCTTGCAAACCCGAACCCGCCAGGAGAACCGCTGTCACTTGCTTTCATTAATGAAATCATTTTTTCCACGTATACCTTTTGCAAGTTTCTTCGGTAAACATCGATTGGCTTCCTGGTCCGGAGTTCAGACCAGATGCCCAATCTCATTTCAGTAAATAAGTCATCAAGGCTATACGCATTTGCATCCGCAGCGCTTGATTCAACTAAGCGTTGCATACGGGCATAATCATAAATACTGTTCAAGGTTGATTCCTGCATGCTTCTCACCTGCTCAACTCCCGAGCCTGGCTTTATTTTACTGATCACCTGCTCATTTAATATCCAGATTGGTGTTTCAAAAAGTTGCTTGTTCAAAAAAGCGACTGCATCTTTTTGAATTTTCTTTGGTGTGGCTTCATAAACGGCTCCTGCCTGATCATACGTTTTAGGAGTTTCATAGATACCGCCAATATTTTTTGTTACATGCCCCATGTACCTGCGATACTGGCCCACTGCCTGATTATACATTTCATTCAGCTTAGCATATTTTTCACCTTCTTCTTTATACCAATCCGGAAGCACTGGCACAATTCGCTTTAAATTTTTGATACCATACTCACTCGCTACCATCGAGTTATCACCAATGTCTTCACTTTGCGAACGCGGGTCGTAAGAATTTATTTCTGATCCAAACCAATACATAGGATCATTTACATGTGCGAGCACACGCTTGTTCAACTCCTTTGTATCCTCCTTTGCATCCTTGGTATCAAATACAGGCTTGTATCCCCACTCAATTGCCCAACGGTCATATACACCAATACCGGGGAATAACAGATCACCAGGAATTCCATCTTCAGGCTGTGCAACATAGTTAAAGCGTGCATAGTCCATAATCGAAGCGGTGTGTCTGTACTTCTGCAAAAATTCCTTATCGCGAAGTTTTTCAACCGGGGTAGCATGGCTTGATCCAAAGTTGTGGCGCAAGCCAAGCGTATGACCTACTTCGTGCGAAGAAACAAACCGAACTAACTCACCCATCAACTCATCATCAAATGTTTTCTTACGGGCACGGGTATCCACAGCAGCAGTTTGAATAGTGTACCAACTGTTTAGTAAGTTCATTACGTTATGGTACCAGCCAATGTGACTTTCAATGATTTCCCCCGTACGTGGATCGTGTACGTTAGGGCCATACGCATTTTGAATATCAGATGCGAAGTATCTTATAAAAGAGTAACGCGCATCTTCCGTGCTGATGGTTGTATCGCCAGCAGGAATTTCCTTTGCAAGGATTGCATTTTTGAAACCTGCCTGCTCAAATGCTTTTTGCCAGTCTTCAACACCTTGTATTAAATACTTACGCCATTTAACAGGTGTTGCAGGATCGATGTAATAAACAATGGGTTTAACCGGTTCAACCAATTCACCACGCTTCATCTTTGCCACATCTTCGGGTTTTGGTTCTAATCTCCAGCGAACTGCAAACACCTCTGTTTCACTTCGCTGCGATTCTTCACCATATACTGTGTATCCTGTTGCAAAATATCCAACCCGATTATCAAACAGTCTTTTGCGTGCTGGGGTTTCCGGAAGCAAAACCATAGATAAGTTTAGTTCCATCGTAACAAACCCTGTATCCTCACCTGCAGGAAGTTGAATAACCCGGGCGGGGGTATTAGGTGCAGAAGGCGGTGGAAGTGCCGAAGCAAACGTTTTTACCATTCGCACTTCCGTATTTATTGGAAAAGATTTTACACTTTGAATATATGTGCGATCCTTTTGCAATGCCGTCAAACTAAATCTTCTCTTAATTTCAGGATTCAATGAAACCAGGGATTGATCCCCTTTTAAAAACTCAGTCACATTAATCACATAGGATTTGTTTGCACCGAGGGCTTTAACATCAAAGGCAGCCACAATTGGTTCCACATTTGAATTGCGAACCGCTTCCATAATTGCCTTCGTAGTATCAGCACTCGTGTTGAGATATAACACGGCTTTTAAAAACAATTTATTCCCGGGTCCTTTTTCCCATCTCAATACTTGCCTGTTTCTTTCTTCACCGCCATAACCCGCTCCTGCCGGTGCTTTTGAAATCCTGGTAACAGCTATGAATTCGCGACCCAGCACAGAATCAGCGATCTCAAAAAAGTAATCTTCATTAATAATGTGTGAAGTAAATAAGCCTTTTTGTGTTTTGGCTTTTGCTGTGATTACCTGGTTGTAAGGCTGCAACCCACCTGGCTTGCGTTTGGTAGTATCCGCCTTAGCGGCTGGCGCAGCAGGCTCTTGTGTTTTTGTTTTAGACTTCTTTTGCGCAATAGCAAAATCCGTGACAAAGAGGGCCGTCCATAAAACGGCTATAAATCGTAAAGTTTTTATCATACACTATTTGTTAATAAATTAATCTGGCGAAGCTAAGGTCAATACCGGATTTGGCAATCTGGTGGGGCTATAAATTATTTGAGCGGTTGATTACTCACAATTCAATACTTAGGCATAGTTACACATTGATCGTGCGAATGGAGGAAATATGCTATTTCTTAAGCACCTCCGGGTTTACACAATGCAACATTTTGCCGGTTTTATAGAACTCTATAATGTTTCCGGATGCAATTCGAGCCATACCTGTTCTCGCTTCGACAGTTGCCGAACCGATATGCGGAAGTATAGCTACGTTAGGCATGGTAAGCAATGGGCTATCTGCTTTCATCGGTTCCGGATTGGTAACATCTAACCCCGCACCCCAAATTATGCCTTCGCGCAAAGCGTCCATTAAATCTTTTTCATTATGCACTCCTCCACGTGAAGTGTTGATAAAAATTGCACTCCTTTTCATTTTGGTAAAAACCGATTTATCAAAAAGACCCTGGGTTTCTTCACTTAACAGACTATGAACTGAAAGAACATCGCTCTCTTTCAGCAATTCATCAAACAAAACCCACTTCGCATTAAAAAGTTTTTCTGCCTCCGGGTTGCGATTGCGACTGTGATAGATAATGTTCATGTTGTACGCACCCAGGCAACGCTGCGCCATCACCATTCCAATCCTTCCCATTCCAAAAATACCAAGTGTTTTTCCGGTGAGCTGAACTCCCAAATTTTTAAGCGGTTCAAATTGTTTCCATTCACCGCGTTCAATAGTCTTATGGTGATAAAACATTTTACGGGAAACCGCGATCATTAATCCAAAAGCAATGTCTGCAGTGGCTTCGCTCAACACTTCGGGTGTATTGCCAACAGGAATTCCCAGTCTCGTAGCTTCGGCTACATCAATGTTATCATATCCTACCGCAAACTGGGCGATAATATCCAAATGACTGCATTCGTTAAAAAAATCTTTGTTCAATTTATTTGAACCAAGTGAAAGAAGTGCATCAACCTTTTTTGTTTCTTCAATCAATTGGTTCTGATTCATGGGAGTATCTTGCTGCCACACGGTTACATCAAATCCAGCCTTGGTTAGACTATCATAAGCAATACTTGGAATAATTCGTGTGATCAATACTTTTTTAGACATGTTTACTTTTTCTCGTCTTACAACTTCTCAAAGGTACATTCGAAACGTGAAAAGTCTATGTTAAATTATGCATTATCAAAATAACGTTGGTCAAATAAAATAAAATTCTTTAACGGCACTTTTAAGAAAGGGATTTTGTTCTAACCAAAATCTACAAACCCACCTCACCAAAAATTTAATTTTATGACAACACTTCAGATTTGTTTGCTGCAATGGGATACCTATAATAAAAGAATGCAAAAAGTAATTGACTCCATCAGCGATGAAAATTTTAATCGACCCATTGTTGCCAATGGCAACTCCCCGTCATGGTTATTAGGCCACCTGGCAGATACGGATGACAAACTTCTTGAACTCTTTGGAATCGGAAAGCGAATGTTTCCTGAGCTGTCAACTATTTATCATCACGAAAGGGGTACCAACCAACATGGGCATTTAGCTAAGGCTGAGATGAATGCGAAGTGGAATTCAATAATTGCTGAACTTGACAGTGCATTTAAAAAGATGACTGAAGCCGATTGGCTCTCGCGACACATGTCTGTAACCGAAGAAGATTTCAAAAAAGAACCACATCGTAATAAGCTAAATGTATTTCTAAGCCGGATTACCCATAAAGCTTCGCACTTAGGACAGATTGCCATGCAGGCTACTTAATAGAAATTTTCGGTCAATTTTAGGGAGGTTTAAAAGTATAAAGACTTGTCATTTCTAATCTCTGATAAATTTGCGTACTTCCAGTACACAAAATCAAAAAATTTACTCGATATGAATTCACGCAGGGATTTTCTACAAAAAATTACGGGCTCCGCTTTTGGTTTGTCATTGGTATCCACAAGCAGCAACGGAAATATTTTATTTGAAGACGCAAATCAGGAACCTGTATTACGAGTCGCTATCATGGGGCTGGGTAGCTACGGAACAAGGGTGGCCGAAGCAATGAAGGATTGCAAACGGGCAAAGCTTGTTGGAGTTATCAGCGGCACGCCTTCTAAAATAAAAGACTGGCAAAGTAAATATTCGATACCTGCAAAAAATTGCTACAACTACGAAAACTTCGACAGCATAAAAAACAATCCTGACATTGATGCCGTGTACATTATTACACCTAATGGATTGCACCGGGAACAATGCATTCGTGTAGCCAAAGCCGGCAAACATGTTATTTGTGAAAAACCGATGGCCATTAATGCAGCCGAAGGCCAGGAAATGGTGGATGCCTGTAAGAAGGCTAACGTAAAATTATTGATTGGCTATCGCATGCACCTTGAACCCAAGACACTTGAAATTATCAGGATGCGGAATGAAGGTGCGTTTGGAAAAGTTTTATTTTTCCAGGGCTTGTGCGGATTTAGAATTGGTGATCCAAATCAATGGCGATTAAACAAACAACTTGCGGGTGGTGGTGCTATCTATGCAGTAAACGGTGCACGCTACATGATTGGAGAGGAACCTACGTATGTTACTGCGCAAGAAACAAAAACAGATTTTGTAAAATTTAAAGAAGGTGTGGATGAAACCATTATGTTTCAATTTGGCTTTCCGGGTGGGGTTGTTGCTTCCTGTTTATCAACCTATTCAATGAACAACCTGGACAGGTTTTTCCTGAATGGTGAAAAAGGATTTGCCGAAATGCAACCGTCAACAGGCTATGGCCCGATACAAGGCCGCACCAACAAAGGGGAGTTAAATTATCCTCATGTAACACATCAAACTGTGCAAATGGATGAAATGGCCGGAATGATTTTGAACAATCAGAAACCTCTTGTGCCCATGGATGGTGAAGAGGGGTTGAAGGATTTAAAAATTATTGACGCTATCTACCTGGCGATTAGCACCGGTAAAAAAGTTGATTTGAAATTGTAAGAACTACTCTTTCGCATCATTAATTTCAATCCAGTATCCATCGGGATCGCGTAACCAGATTTGCTTCACGCCATCAGGCCGGGAAGAAATGGCTCCTTGCTTCCCGCTAAGGTCTTCAAATTGAATTTTATTTTTCTTTAAGATTTCAGTGAAGGCTTCAACTGATTGAAGACTGAAACACGTGTGTTGGTTTCTGTAATACTCCTTCTGTTCGGAAGCTCCTTCAATAATATGCAAAGCCATTTTAGGCCCGGTTTCAAACCACGTATGCTTATTATCTTTAAAAGGTTCATCAATTTTGGTAAGCCCAATAATTTTTTCATAAAAATCCGAACTGACCTTAAGGTCTTTTACGAAAATTGCCGTGTGGTTTATCCTGGCTTTTTGTGATTGCGCAACGCCTGCTTGAACAATCAGGATTAATAAAACAGGGAGAATTTTTTTAACCATATTATGTTTTTTTGAGATGATACAATCTTAGTCTGTAAGTTAGTTAATCTTTTGCCAGGTGGCTTCTAATAATTTTTTTGTTGCCCGAATGCCTTCGGGTTCAGACAGTAACATGCCTTCATATTCAATACCTACATAACCAGAAAAATCAGACTCTTTCACCAGCTTCAACATGTTGCTATAATCTATAACCTCTTCCTCTCCTTGTTCATTAAACCGATATGATTTGGCACTCACTCCACGGGCAAAAGGAAGCATTTCTGAAACGCCCTGGTAGCGATCATAAACAAGTTCGCAGGTTCCGTCTTGCGTGCTTCCCCATTTAGCTGTGGTACACCAGTTTCCGAAGTCAGGAAGTGTGCCGCAGTTTTCCATGTTTACTTGTCTCATTATTTCTGCAATCCATTTGCCATCCGAACTATACAGTCCATGATTTTCAATCAACACATTGATACTATGTTTTTGTGCGTATGTACAGAGCTGCTTCAAGGCATCCACCATAGCCGCCTGCACTTCTTCCTTAGCCCCTTCACCAAACGCATTAATACGAATGGAGTGACATCCTAAAATCTCAGCCGCATTCACCCACTTAAAATGATTTTCAACGGCTTGCTTTCTTTGCTCAGCATTCGGGTTGCCCAAATCCCCTTCTTCATCTACCATGATAAGCAAACTTTTTACGCCTAACGAATCAGCGGTACTTCTCATTTTTTTCCAAAAGGCTTCATCGGTAGCATACGCTTTATAAAAACTGTTCACATACTCTACTGCACTAATTCCAAAATCATTTTTTGCGATAGCTGCAAAATTTTCGGGCAGCAAAGTGCCGGCCTCAAGCGCACGATGAATTGACCACTGTGCCAGTGAAAGTTTTAATTCAGTCACGGGTGCATCGGGTTTAGATGTGCATTGACTAAAAAACAACGGTAATAATACCAACCCGGCATAAATTAATTTCTTTGAAGAAAGATACTTTGATTTCATTCAACTAAAGTAATCAATTGAATAAGCTTCTCTCCTGAAAGTTTTTAGTCGGTAATTAAGAAACATGGAAGCACTGAAATAACAATACAGAAGGTTAGTAACTTATACCAGTTCGGGTATCTCTAATTTTACAGTTGTACCCTGGCCTTCTTCAGATTCAATGGTGATTGATCCTTTTAGTTTGTCTACGGTTTCTTTTACAATATAAAGACCAAGCCCGGAGCCGGCCCCGTCATCCGTGGCGCGATAAAACATGCGATACACATTTCCCAGATGTTCCCTGGCAATGCCCCGGCCGTTATCCTCAATTTCGAATTGAGCTTTTTGATCTGCCACATATACATTTATCTTAATAACCGGATCGCGACCATTTCTATATCGAATCGAATTTGAGATAAGGTTATTAAGGATCACCTTCAATCGCCACCGATCACTATGGAAGGGCTCCGACTGATGTATGTCCACAATCTTTTCGACAGCGGTGCCTGTAGAGGTTGCAAATTTTAGCTGGTTAAAAGTTTCTTCAATTAATTCTTCAAACTGGATCTCATCCTTCTTAACCTCTAATCTTGAATTGCGCGACTGGTCTAAAATTTCCCTTATAAAATTATCCTGTTGAAGCGCACTGCTATAGATTTTATCCAAATACGTTTTTGTCATCGCTTTGTCTGCATCTGTGTTAGCCAAATTGATTAAACCAAGCACGGATGCTATGGGCGCGCGTAAGTCGTGCGAAACACTATACACAAAATTATCAAGCTCACTATTTCTTTTACTTAGTTCTTTCGTTCTTTCAGTAACCATTGCTTCGAGGTTCCCATTGAATAGCGTTAATTCATTTTCGGCCTGCGTCCGTTCAGCTACCGTGGCCGATAACACAATTGCCGAGATGGTGATCATGGCAATAAAAATCTGGAGCAACAACTGTGTATCACCTACAGTTTCTAAAATAAATGGACCCGTATTTTGAATGGTGAAATAGATAGAAGCTAATGATACTGTTAACGCGAAGGCTATAGTTAGTAATAAATTAAACCGAAACGCCAACCATAATACCAATGGAATAGCCAAATAAGGAAGGGCACGCACAAGCGTTGTGTTGAAATACTGCAACTGCAGCAAAAAACAAATCCCAATCATAAAGACAATAAAAATCCCTGCTTCCAACACACGTGAGGATAGGAAATCAAATTTTTGCTTTTGTGCAACCGCTAATATGAAAGGCGTAAACAAAAGAATACCCACTACACTTCCTACCCACCAGGTAAATCCGCTCTTCAATATTGCTTCTGAAGCAACTACTCCGTTAAAGTATAAGCTTAATGTACCTATAGTCGCTCCAATAACACACATGAAGAAAGTAACAAACAGAAACCGGAAAGTATCTTTTGCTTTTTTGAATGGATAATTATCCTTTATCCAAACCTTAACAAGATAGTTTCCGAAAACTACTTCCAGGGTTTGGCCAATGGCGATAAAACTGGAGATGGCTATAATAGCTTCCTTATCTAACCCTTGATTATTCCAATAGGCAAGAATATTTGCTACCAGCGCCCCAAGTGTTACGCCCGGCCAGGCCGACCGGCCCAATAAAATGATCAGTGCAAAAGCAATACCTGAAGGAGGCCAGGCAGGTAAATCGGTGGTGTTCTGAAATACCAAAAAATATCCCAGCCGCGCGGCTAAATAATAAAGCACGGCAACTAACCCGATTTTCAGGTCAAGTTTATACTTAAGTGGTAGTTTAATGTTCAATTTCAATCAACTCATTATCAGGCAAATATTAAAATAATTTTTCACATATTCTAATAGCCATTTTCTATTTTTATTGGGGATTGATTCCGGAAGTATAAATCCGGCAACAGCCTATTAAAAAAATTCCAATATTGTAGCCATGAGAAAAGTAAAATCTACCCTACTGGCAATTTGTTTATTCATTGGTTTACAATTACATGCGCAAACCATTCCGCTGCCTGAGCATCCACGACCTGATTTTGAGCGTTCGCTCTGGCAAAATCTTAACGGTCAATGGCAATTTGAATTTGATTCTTTAGATCAAGGCATTCAAAAAAAATGGCAGGATGGAAACTCAAATTTTTCCCATCGCATTACGGTGCCATTTCCTTGGGGCTCGCAATTATCAGGTGTAAAAGACAAAGCGGATATCGCCTGGTATCGAAGGGACATTACTATAAATCCCGAATGGAAAAATAAAAGAACATTCGTTACCATTGGCGCTTCTGATTGGGAAACCACTGTTTGGTTAGATGGTCATTTGCTGGGAACGCACCAGGGTGGTTATACACCTTTCTCGTTTGAACTGACTGAACATCTCACTTATGGTACTGCTCAAAAATTAGTAGTTCGTGTGGATGATAAGCGAAGAAGCTTTACCCTTTACGGGAAACAAGGGTATGGCAACGCGCGGGGTATCTGGCAAACCGTTTATGTAGAAGCACGCGGAAAAGAATTTTTAGATGCCATTCATTTTATTCCAGACATAGATAAAGAACAAGCGACAGCAACAATCTATCTCCCAACCGAAGCGAGTGCCGATGTTCCATTCAGCATCTCAATCAAAACTCCCGGTGCCCCCATTGTAACTGAAGCCATAATCCCAAAAGGAAAAGACAAAGTATCTGTTACCATTTCAATTCCTAAACCACGACTTTGGTCGTTAGGCGATCCTTATTTATATGATGCAGTTGTTAAGCTTGGCAGCGATGAAGTAAAAACGTATTTCGGCATGCGCAAGGTCTCTGTTGTTAACCTTCCGGGAACAGAATTTCCATACATAGCCATTAACAACAAGCCCGTTTACCTGCAACTTACATTGGATCAATCCTACCATCCGGAGGGCTTCTATACTTTTCCAACGGACGATTTTATGCGCAAAGAAATTGAGCTGGCAAAATCCATTGGATTAAATGGCATTCGTCCGCACATAAAATCTGAAATACCACGCAAACTTTATTGGGCCGATAAATTGGGTGTGTTGGTGATGGCCGACTTACCAAACAGTTGGGGCGACCCCGATGCCAAAATGCAAAATGAAGCTGAAACCACTTTTCGAAATATGGTGAAGCGCGATTTTAATCACCCTTCCATTTTTTCGTGGATCTTGTTCAACGAAACATGGGGCTTGCGCACGCACACAAAAGTGAATGGAAAAGAAGAAGCTAAGTATCTTCCTGAAACCCAGATGTGGGTTGCATCCATGTACTACCTCGCCAAATCATTAGACCCTACCCGGCTGGCTGAAGATAATTCGATTTGCTGTGGAGCGGGTCATACACAAACCGACATCAATTCATTTCACGATTACTTGCCAGGCTGGGAATGGGAAGATCACATGAAGAAATTAACAGAGAATTCATTTGAAGGAAGTACGTTTCAGTTTGAACCTGGCTTTAAACAGGGCAAGCAACCCATGATTAATTCGGAGTGCGGAAATGTGTGGGGCTATGAAGGCAGCACGGGCGATGTAGATTGGAGTTGGGACTATCATCGGATGATCAACACATTTAGAAAATATCCTGAAATGGCCGGTTGGTTGTATACCGAGCATCATGATGTAATCAATGAGTGGAATGGCTATTGGCGTTTCGATCGCACCAATAAATTCACCGGTGTTGAACAACTGATGCCCGGCATGAAGATCAACGACTTTCACGCAGACGTTTATCTCTCTACCGGCAATGAAATTTGTAATACGGTAGCGGGCGGATCAAGCGTATCGGTACCTCTTTATATCTCTTCCATGATTAGCACAGATTATGGGAAACAATTAAAACTTACGTACCAGGTAACGTTGACAAACTCAATTGGCGAAACTTCTTCAATCACGCAAGGATCAAAAATGATTGACTACCAACCCTACATTCAAAAAGAAATTGAATCGCTTACGCTGAACATGCCGAATACTGCGGGGCTTGCCAAGCTTACATTAAAATTAGAAACCTTAACGGGAACCGTGCTTCATCATAACTTCATGCACTTCGAAATAATTTCAGAAACCAAGCTTCCAAAAACTGAAATCATTTCGGTAGCTCCCGCTGATTTTACACATGCGCAATGGAGTACAAAACAGTGGAATGTACTGGATGGCTTTAAAGTGTGTGGAGCCGGGGAGGGTGATTTTGAATACACATTGAAAATCAACAGCACACTTGATCTTAACAAAGTGAAAGAAGCTTACTTCCTGATAGAAATTTCTGCAAAAGAATTTTTTGTAAAAGATCGCGATCAGAAAGAAGAAAAGAGCGGTGATTTTATGTTAGGCGCAAAAGCATCTCCAAGCGGAAACCCTAACTCCTACCCCATGACGGATGAAACATTGTTCCCTTCCAAAATAACTGTCTCTGTCAATGGAGAAAATGCCCTTACAACAACGCTTACTGATGATCCTGCCGATCATCGCGGTGTGCTATCGTGGCATCATCAACTGAAAGATAAAAAATTGCGGGAAGCAGGTTCTTATGGATACCTCACCAAAGTTCCTGTTACTCAGAAACAATTGAAAGCTGCTCAGCAGAAAGGCGAACTTGTGATAAAGTTAAAAACAGTTGGCACGGGTGGCATTGCCGTATATGGCAAATCCTTTGGCCAATATCCTGTGGATCCTTCTTTAGTATTGAAGATGAAGTAGAAAATCTCAATAGTTCAAATGGTAATTAAGACACCTGTAACAATAGCTTAATTGCCATAGTATTCTCGTGTATGGATACTCGACTGAATAAAAATTATTTCCTTGTGGGGATGATGTTATTTGTGGCATCATGCGCTCCTGTTGTACCCATTTACCAGTCTGATCATGATAATCCGAATCCACTTGCCATTCTGGAAACTAACGAGTTAACCGTAAAACTTCAGCATCTTGGCAATCAGTATGGGTATTATGTTTTTGATCTTGAAATAATCAATAACGGTGCTCAACCATTCACCTTCTCCCCGCAGGAAGTTGAATATTATGCCTCATCAAAAATGTTCCCGGAAATCAGCCTGGATGATGACCTCTACAATTTGTCGTATTCAAATTCTGAACTTATAAAGAAAAAAATCTATGCCCAGAGCCCTGCGTCCGTTCGGGCATCCATTGAGTCGAGGGAAAGGAGAATGGCCACTACTCAAACAATCTTTGCGATAATAAGCATCGGTGCGATGGTATATGATGGCGTTCAGGATGCAAAAGATTATAAAAAAGAAAGATGGACACAAAGAGACATAAACCGCTCGGTAAATCGTGATGCGCTTGTGGCTTCATCCTTACTTATTGCCGATGCCACAAATGGGTTACATGAGCAGGCAAAGACAGAAGCCTATTACCTGCCGCATGAACTTTTTCCTGAAACTCAATTCGACACGTATAGTCATCAGCGCGGTAAAATATTTTTACCGGCTGAGTCAAGCTTTCGCTATATGCGTCTTGTAATTCCTGTCTCAGACAAAGATTGTGTGTTTGATTTTAAAAGAAAGAGTGCTAAGGGGAAAGAGTTGAAGAATACCGACTAACCGTATATAGTTTCACAACATTCCATTATTAAAACTAAAGACCTCGAATTCAAAAAATTTATTACTGCATCTAAAATTGATGAAAAAGTAAGCGACCTCGCAAATCAAATCAATCGCGATTATAAAGACAAGCTCCCCATATTTTTACCCATACTAAATGGGTCGTTCATGTTTGCTTCCGATCTTTTGAAAGAAATAAAAGTTCCTTGCCGGGTTTCCTTTGTAAAAACTTCCTCCTACTCGGGCACGGCAAGCACCGGGCAACTAAAAACATTAATAGGTCATGAAGAAAGTTTGTTCAACCAACACATTTTAATTGTTGAAGACATTGTTGATACAGGGCTCACACTGGAGAAAATTATGGAAGAATTGCGGGGCTTGGGTGCAAAATCAGTAGAAGCAATTTCTTTGCTGCGCAAAAATCCTGCCCGCGAAAAAAAGGTTGATGTTAAATATGTAGGGTTTGACCTGGAGAATGAATTCGTTATCGGGTATGGCCTTGATTATGATGGGTTAGGCCGCAATTACAAGGATATTTACAAAGTTGCCGATCCTTCGGATAAATCAAATTCTTAAAATAGGTTTAGTAGATAAGTCAATCCCCTAAAGAAGGGGTTGGCTAATTGTCCTTTTGATCCTTATCTTGCAAACTGTTTTACCTAAATAAAAGACCTACATGATCAATCTTGTTCTCTTTGGCCCACCGGGGGCAGGGAAAGGCACGCAAAGTGAGAAGCTGATTCAGAAATATGGATTTGTTCACATCAGTACAGGCGACCTTTTTCGTTGGCACACTAAAAACGATACAGCGCTCGGCAAACGGGTTAAAGAAATCATGAACAGCGGAGCCCTGGTGCCTGATGAAATTACCATTGCCATGCTAAAAGAAGAGTTGGATAAAAATCCGCAAGCCAAAGGGTTTTTGTTTGATGGATTCCCACGCACCGTGCCCCAGGCCGAAGCGCTCGATAAGTTTATGCAAGCCAACAATACGGCCATCCATTATGTGATTGCATTAGATGTTACTGAAGAGGAAGTGCGCAGCCGTATTGCTAAGCGCAGAAGTATTGAGAATCGTGTGGATGACGAAGAAGAAAAACTTAACAAACGCATTACCGAATATTTTACCAAAACCATTCACGTACTTCCGTATTATAAAAACCAGGGAAGGTTAAACACCGTGCATGGGATAGGCGACATTGGTGAAATCTTCAATAAGATAACTACTATAATTGATAAAAAGTAATTCAAGATTCAATGTTCAAAATGACAAGCTACTTTTTGAATTTTGAACTTTAAATCAGGAATTAAATCATGTCCTCCCCCAACTTCATTGACTACGTAAAATTCAACTCCCGTTCCGGGCATGGAGGTGCAGGCTGCCGACATTTTCATCGCGAAAAGTTTGTTGAGAAAGGCGGCCCCGATGGGGGCGATGGTGGCCGGGGTGGTCATGTTATCTTGCGCGGCAATGCTCAACTCTGGACGTTACTGCATTTAAAATTTCGTAAACATGTAGTTGCTGAAAATGGTAAACCGGGTGAAGCCCAAAATCGCACAGGTGCTTTTGGTAAGGATGTTATTTTAGATGTTCCCTTAGGCACCGTAGCCCGTAATGCCGAGACCAACGAAATTATTTGTGAAATAAATAATGAAGGTGAGGAAATAATTTTATCACCGGGCGGACGGGGCGGAAAAGGAAATTGGTTTTTTGCAAACTCTACCAATCAAGCGCCACAACACGCCCAGCTTGGTGAACCCGGCCGCGATGAATGGATCGTGCTTGAACTAAAGTTATTGGCCGATGTGGGGTTAGTAGGATTTCCAAATGCAGGGAAATCAACTTTGCTTTCGGTTGTGTCGGCTGCCAAACCAAAAATTGCCGACTATGCATTTACTACGCTTACCCCAAACCTGGGGGTAGTTAAATATCGTGATGAATTGTCTTTTGTTATGGCCGATATACCCGGCATTATTGAAGGGGCGGCAGAAGGTAAAGGGTTAGGCATCCGTTTTTTAAAACATATCGGACGAAATTCTTTGCTACTCTTTTTAATTCCTGCAGATTCAAAAAGCATTCAGCAGGAATATGAAATTCTGCTAAATGAATTACAGAAATATAACCCGGAGTTGTTGGACAAAAAACGAATCCTGGCAATCACGAAAAGTGATATGTTAGATGAGGAATTGAAGACTGCATTGCAGCTCGAAGTTCCAAAAAATATTCCGGCAGTTTTTATTTCTTCCCTTGCCAACCAGGGCATTGTTGAGTTGAAAGACTTAATTTGGAGAGCCCTTCATTAGCCCATCAATATTTCATAAGGAATTCCCAGTCCTTCGTGCAAGGATTTTATTACTTTCTTTGAAAGTTCGCGTCTGCCATTAAGAAAAGATGATACGGCAGCTTTGCTTCCATTGAAATACTTTATCATATCTTTTTGATTCAATCCTTGTTCTTCCATAATGTATTGGATGGCCTTAATCGGATTAGGTGCTTCAATGGGATAATGAATACTCTCATAAGATTCTACAATTGTAGAAAGCACATCTAATTCATCAAACTGTGCCGTACCTTCTGTTGGATTGAGAGCAATTAATTCATCTATTCGCTTCATTGCTGCACGATAGTCTTTCTCTGTTCGAATAGGTTTAATATTCATAATGTTTTTTTTAGTTAGATAGTCTTAACATCAATTCTGTCATACTGTTGATGTGTTCCTATAAATCGAATAAAGAACTTCTGAAATTTGAAAACAGCATACACAACAATTCTATATTTATTTCCTTTGATATTGAATACCAATCTGTTTTCGCCAACAATACTCA
>CAZNRJ010000003.1:0-30903 GCA_964574945.1 uncultured Ohtaekwangia sp.
ATTGGGACAGTGGAAAAAGTGTAGTGTTTGCTTCAGAGGTTAAAGCCATAATAGCTCACCCTGACTTTAAAACTGAAGTTGATCTGGGCGCGCTAAATGAATACTTCACATTTCAAAATCTCTTTAGTTTCCGAACTCTTTTTAAGGGAGTTTTTATGCTCCCACCTGCGAATACTGTTAAGCTAACATCAGGCTCAAGCTTTGTTAAACATCAATCCTGGTGGGACTACGACTTTAGTAAGCCGGATGAGAAAATGAGTTTTGGGGATGCGAAAGAAGAAACCTCTCGCTTATTTAAACAAGCTGTAGCGCGACAGATGGTAGCCGATGTACCGGTGGGTTCTTATTTGTCGGGAGGTATGGACTCTGGTTCTATTGCAGGAATTGCCAGTTCACACGTAGATCGACTTTGCACGTTTACTTGCGGCTTCGATATGAGCGAAGTGACGGGTGTTGAAGCCAATTATGACGAGCGAAGAGATGCAGAACTCATGGCTAATTATTTCAAAACAGAACATTACGAACAGGTAATGAATGCTGGAGATCTGCGCTGGAGTTTGCCTAAATTAGTGTACCATCTTGAAGACCTTAGGGTGGGAATGAGTTATCCTAACTATTATATTGCCAGGTTGGCCAGCAAATTTGTTAAAGTCTGTTTGCAGGGCACAGGAGGTGATGAATTATTTGGAGGTTACCCCTGGCGATATTATCGTGTGTTTCAATCACTTGATCAAAAAGATTTCTTCAATAACTATTATGATTTCTGGCAACGATTAGTGCCCGATACAGACAGGCATAGATTATTCACCCCGGAAACAGCAGCTCAGATTGATAGCCAGGAACCACGATCTATATTTGAAAAGGTATTTACGTTTAATAATAAGCTTAGCTATAAAGCACCGGAAGAACATATAAACAACTCTTTATATTTTGAAATTAAAACATTCCTCCCGGGGCTATTATTAGTGGGCGATAAATTGAGTATGGCCCATGGCTTAGAAGAGAGATTTCCATTCTTAGACAATGACTTGGTTAATTTCGCTCAACGTGTGCCTGTAAAACATAAGTTGGGTAATCTGGAATCAAGAATTAAGATTGATGAGAACGAAATCAGAAACAAAAAAAACTTATACACAGAGCATGACGATGGAAAGAATGTTCTTAGAAAAGCCATGCTGGATTTTTTGCCGGAAAAGATAATAAACAGAAAAAAACAAGGATTTAGTGCTCCTGATGAAAGTTGGTATAGAGGTGAAAATGCTGCTTATGTAAAGGAGTTGTTACTCAATAAAAATACGATTTCTACTCAGTTTATTAACAGGCAATACATAGAGCAGATTGTAGATGAGCACATCAATAAACACATTAATCACCGATTGTTGATTTGGAGTTTTATGAATTTTGAGTGGTGGTGCAGAATATTCCTTAATAATCAGAAAATTTAATTACTCAGATGCAAGAAGCTTTAAACACGATTATACGTACACCCTTTACACTAAACAAGAATTTTATTGAATGGAGCGACACCTATAGTGATGTTGAGGACAATCAGCAACAGACAAAAGACATTTTTAGTGATAAATGGAAAGAAGTTGAGAAGCTTGAGGAGGCTAAGAAACTTTACGAATTTCAGTATGAATGGTTCTTGAATCTATATGGATTCTCATCTGAACAAGACTTAGGCGAGTTTCTAAAAACCAAAAAAGTAATTGTCGACACAGGATGTGGATTGGGTTATAAAGCAGCGTGGTTTGCGAAACTTGCTCCACACGCGTTAGTGATTGGTATTGATATTTCAGAAGCGGCCTATCTTGCTGCTAAAAATTTTTCTATGCATAAAAATCTTTTTTTTATGCGGGGAGATATTGCCCACACGCCATTTCAGGAAAACACAATTGATTTTGTAGTGTGTGATCAAGTGATCATGCATACAGAGTCTCCTGAAAAAACTTTTGCCCATTTATCGGGAATCACTGCTAAAAATGGCGAGTTTGCTTGCTATGTTTATCGGAAAAAAGCACTCCCTCGAGAGTTGGTAGACGATTATTTCAGAACGCAAACTCATGCTATTCCTGATGACAAAATGTGGGAGTTTAGCACCCAATTAACAGAACTTGGAAAAAGACTCAGTGATCTTAAAATTAGTTTTGACTGCCCGGATATTCCGGCATTGGGTATAAAAGGTGGGAATTACGATATCCAGCGTTTTATATATTGGAACTTTCTAAAGTGTTTTTGGAAAGAAGATTGGGGATTTGAGTTAAGTAAGTCGACAAACTACGACTGGTACGCTCCCAGCAATGCGAAACGATTCAGCAAAGAGGAGTTTGAAAGTATGATAGTTTCCAGTAAACTATCGACAGTTTTTTTTCACGAAGAAGAAGCCTGCTATTCTGGAAGGTTCTTAAAAAAGTAATAAATGTGGTTACGTACCATTATACGATTTGTACAATTTCAGCGTACTTTTTTCAGAAGGAAGTTCAATCGTGTCTTGCCTTTAAATGAATTAGTGACAAATCGATGGGAAAAGGCAGCCTATCTTGGGTTTGGCAAAGGAACGAGCATCTATGATTCCTCCATTGTCTTTGGGGAGGTAAAAGTTGGACAAAATACATGGATAGGTCCTTTCACTATTCTTGACGGAACAGGTGGCCTGAGTATTGGGAGTAATTGTTCTATTTCAGCGGGTGTTCAAATTTATACACATGATTCTGTTCAATGGGCAGTTTCTGGTAGAGAAAAGCCTTACGAATATGCTTCAGTTACCATTGAGGATAATTGCTACATAGGGCCCAATTGTATTATTGCTAAAGGTGTTACAATAGGAAAGGGAACTGTTGTTGGAAGTAACAGCTTTGTAAATAAGTCCTTTCCTGCAGATAGTAAAATAGCAGGCTCTCCAGCTCGACAACTCATTTGATCCCATGTGGTCATAGAAATTAGTAGTGATATTCGATTAATTTAAATGGCGAATAATTAACATAAAAGGAAACAGAATGCCTCTTATTTATATTATAATTCTTCTTGTAACGTTTCAGATAATTCTTCTTTTACTGTTTTTCGCCAAAGTGTCGATGGCATCAGATCAATCAATACATATTCTTTTTATTGATCTGATTCGAAAAAACAAGCACAGATTAATAAGCGTATGCGATTCATTCTTGATTCAGAATAAAATGACATACCCTCAATTTGTGCATTGGTTTTTTTCATTTGTTCCAAAGCACAGAGTAGGGACGGTTACTTCTTGTTTACCATTTATTTTTTCCACAATATCTCTAGTCTTGTTTATTTTTTTTGTCGTTGGTCTTAGTTCTGATTTATTATCGGATCAGATATCGTTGGAGAAATTACTTTTCTTATCAGGCTTGCTATTTATCTCAACTCCCTTTACTTACAATATTAATAGTGCAAAGAATGTAGGCATTAGCGCCAGGGGTTTTGGACTATTTCTCGGTCAGCTTTACACGTACAGTTTGGTGCTATATTTACTTCATCATTCAACCATATACCTATGGATAGCAGCAATCAGTGCATTGTTTATATTTATGTCGAGCCAATTTGCTTCGCAGTATATTCTCTTTTCCACTTTATTGTTGGCCATATTTTATCAATCGCTAACGATTTTTATTCCCTTGGTAGGTTCTGTTATTAGCTACTTCATAATCTCACCTAAAATTGCAAGCCAGTTTTTTAGTGGCAATTTTGGGCACAAAAAATTCTATTATAAGTATTTGGCAGAACGTTTACTTTTTACCTATCGCGAGAGCGTATGGAAAGACATATTCTGGGAAATATGGAAACTTCTATTTACCCGGAATAAACCCAAGGGAGGAGGAACGAAGTTTATGTATATCTATAACAATCCCGCGATTGTTTTGATCTTCAGTTTGCCTCTGACTATTCCTGTTGTTTATTATACACTAGTACATTCTGCAGATTCAGCGCAACACAGGCTGATAACACTGTTGGGTATTCCTGTTGTTGCCAGCCTTGTTTTATTTGTTTTATTTTCTTTTCGCAAGACCCGTTTTTTGGGAGAACCTGAAAGATATGTTGAATTCATCATTGGGTTTACTTCTGTTATTACTGTGATTTTGTTTCATAGTCAGATTGTGATCATCTATTGTCTCATTTGTTATCAGGTAGCCTGTGTGCTTGCGCAAGCATTCATTGCTAAGTACAGAACGAAAATTAAGATGAAGTCCCTTGTTGATGGACTTAACTCTGTGAATAATAGCATCGCTACAAATTTTACAGCTTCTGAAGAGATAAGGCTGCTAAGTAATAACACAGAAATTATGAGAGTATTAACGGATAGTACAAAAAAGGTGTTTTATGGATCGCTTTATTCTGAATGGTATGGGAAGTTTCATTATGCCGAACTTTACCACACCTTTGATCGGATGAAAGATGAAATGATTCTTCCTGTAATCTTGGGACATAAAATAAACTGTTTTGTGCTGGACATAAATTTTTTCTCCTCAACTGAATTCGAAACAGCCTGTGTCAAATCTTCGGTAGTGTATGAGAAATTTGCTGTAAAGGATAACCTGGTTGCCTATAAAATTTCTGCATACTGAAGTATAAAAATGACTGTATTGAAAGAAACCATGTATTGTGACTCATCATGTTAAAAGATTTTGCCAAATCCTTTTTACTATATGGGCTTGCCTCAGGGCTTAGCAAATCTTTCTTAATACTTCTTGTTCCAATTTACACGCAGGTTTTTTCAACTTCGGAGTATGGGATCCTTGATATTTTGACTGGTTTTGTTGCCCTTATGGTTATTGTAGGGATGCTTCAATTGGAATCAGGTGTTGCGCGATATTACTATGAAGAGGTGGGGATTGAAAGGAAGAGATTAATTTCTACCACTTTCTGGAGTATTACTGGTTTTTCCATCCTATTGGCATTACTATTGAGTTTGGACGCTTCATTTTTTTCTGAGTACCTTTTTAACAGAGCCGATTTAGAATCCATTTTTACAGCTTGCTGCTTCTTAGTACCATTATCCATTTGTTTTAATTTTCTGGTTTTCTTATTGAGGTATGAACAGAAGCCATTGATTTATTTTTTGTTCATTATAGCACAAGTAGTTATTACAATTCTGTCAATCCTGTACTTTATTTATTATCTTGACTTAGGCCTTCACGCAGTTGTTTATGGTCAATTGGTCGGAATGATTCTTCCGCTTCTTGGTCTTCTCTATTATTTCAAAGATCAAATTTATTTAGTATGGGATAATGCAATTATTGTAAAACTACTACGCTATTCAATCCCGCTTATTCCATCAGTTGCAATAAATTGGGCAAATGTTTACATGGGGCGATTTATCATGCTTAAGTATCTGTCAATGTCTGAGCTTGGGATCTATTCGCTGGCCGTTAGAATTGCCACAGTGTTCAGTCTTTTAGAGGTTGCTTTCACTTTGACTTGGGGCCCTTTCTTTTGGAGAACTTATTTGGAGAAAAAGAATCAGGAATTGTATAAACATATATTTAATGTTTTATGCATAGTTGTTTTTTTTATAGTCATTAGTGGAGGCTTGTTTTCAAAAGAAATAATATCAATGCTTTCCAATGAAAAGTATTCTGATTCGTCAGAAATTTTAGGTTTACTGCTATTGACATATGGAGTTATGATTTTTGTGCAACTGGTTGGAATGGGGCCTGCAATTGCAAAAAAAACATTCTATAATCCCCTTTTGGCGGGATTAGGGCTCTTGGTAAATGTTTTTTTGTTGTTAGCTCTCATTGGCCCACTTGGAGTTAAAGGAGTAGCAATCGCAGCTGTGACGGGGAATGTGGTTACGGTTTGCCTTTTTTGGGTTGTTTCCAACCGATTGTACCCTATTGAATACTCATCGACATTCTTTTTTATATGTTTTATAGTAACACTGGCTATTCTTTTTGCAAGCGACTTTTTGCAATTGAACGTGTCATTTAGACTACTAATACTTGTAATCACTGGTCTGCTACCTATTGGATACTTGGTCAGAAATGTAAACAAAATCAAAATCTTATTTGGAGATTCTTAACTCTCGTTGAAGCCAGATTATATTTTCATACTGAAATCGTCAAATTTGGTATCTTTGCAGGTCATTTTAGCCAGTTGAAAGAAAATGGTTTCAAGGTTTTGTCTTTGTTGGTTTCTTGGATTGTTGATCCTATTTACACCGGCCTTCAGTCAGGAGATTGCAAGAAATTTTTCTACAAGATTCACAAATCAACAACGTGAATCTACCCTTTTTATGGGCGGAAATGTTGATTTTAATAACACTTTTGTCTACTTAACTGTCTTCCCAAAGAATTATCAAGCATACCAAAATTTAGAAACTGTTGTTTTGAAAAATCATGGGAATCATCCATTAAAACGACCGTTTATAGCTATTAATAATTCCGGATTTTGGTGGGAACCATCGGATATAGAGAAGGATATTGAATTAGATAGTAATGATTTTGATAATTCCGCACTTTTGCTTTGGGGTCGTATTAATGATAGGGTCCTTCACAGATCTTATCCTTATAATGAGGACGCTGTTGGGTATAAGTTTAGGGCTGGCACACCTATTGAGCTCACTTCAGTATTTGGATATGGAATATGCTATAACAATTCATCCGCAATAGCCAGACTACCAAGCAATGAAAATAATTTTTTCTATTCACTGGCTTGGGATAAGCACGCAACTTCTGAATATAAAAAGGGAAATCGCTCAGCTATTATTGATACTGATTTAAAAACTTTTTATAGGGATTTAAGCAATAACAAACTTTCCAATAGGAGTGCAATCTCTAATGACAGATACCTGATACGCAGGACGCATCATTATGGAAGACAGTATATGTATGATAAGCGAGTTAACGAATACATTGCCAACCTATACGCGATAAATAACGAAGTAGCTACAGTAGCTCCTGAATATTTTTCACTTGACTATTCCCTGCTGCCGGGAGAAGCAATGATTTTGGATTATGGCACTGCTGCTGCGTGGTATTCCGAAGATTATTATGACGGCACTATCAGTGAATTGGCCAACGGACGTTTTACTTATGATTGGAATTCATCATTGACAAATAGTCTTGTACAGCCGAACAATTTAACCAATTTGCAGATAGATCAATGGCTTGATGCCGGAGTCTCAAAATCGAGATTGATAAAGACTACCCCCAATCAATCAGCTGGTCTAAATTTTAGTTTGCAGCATGGATTCCAAGTCGTTTTTTTTGAATTAACGCTGGATTTTGATGAAGAAATTTCAACTTCGGACGTATCAGTTCAATTGTCAAGTGATTCAGCGGTTTGGATAATGCCTATGAGCCAAGTTGTTAATGGGAATCATGTAGTGTCGAAATTTGATTTACAGACAATCCCTTTTAGAGGTGGTGAAGTCCATGTAAGAATTCTTATAAATGAGGAGCAGCAAATAGCCATCAGTAATTTTAGTTATACTTCTTATTTCCAAATTAACCGACTTGCTTTGCCTCAGTTAAAGTGTGGTGACAATGTTATTACAATGTTACATGATTCACAGGATACAGACATTGACCTGCAAGCAGACTTTACATATAAAGAGAAGACAGATATATCTCCAGCGAAAATCGAAAATCCCCTTTACCCGAAAGATAAAGAAACGGTTTATGGTCATATCAACAAAATCCTATGGCCAAAACTATCAGAGGATGTAGTGAATTATGAATTTTTACTAACCACGGATACAATAAAAGAATTACCACTTGCTCCAAACTTTATTGCCTACACTAATGGAGCCAGCATTGCAAGTATATTTCCGGATGTAATTAAGGATAATCCTTCAGGAAGAAAGAAAGAGGATATTGAAGGGGAGAAAAAGTATCAGATAAACCCGGTAACATATATAAACAGCAAACCAAAGGGAAAGAGAGAAGATTATTTTCAACAGAGTGAAACAGCAAGGAAGAAAGATCTTGAAACAACTAATGAATTCATTATAAATGAGGAGGGCTTCCTAAATTCGGATCATATCTATTTTTGGAAAGTCAGACCATTAAACGCTGACGGAATCTGGGGGCCGTGGAGCAATTACTTTTCCTTCACAATAAAGAAGGCTATGCCTCCAGTTAACCTTCAGATGTTCATTAGTGAAAATGATGAGATCTTAAGTTGGGATGAGAACACTAACGGAGTTAAGGCAAGTAAATTTGAAGTATATGCAAGTGACGAATACATGGGTTTTGAGCCATCGGCTGCTAATTTATGGGCTACCACAGAAAGTAACCAGATATCAATATTAAATTGCCCACATACATTCTTTAGAGTCATTGCAGTTGATTCTCTTGGATACAGTAGTGAAGCGTCTGAATATGTTAACCGGGCTTATCCTTATTTAACTAGCTTACCCCAACAAATTTACGCAGATTCAACTTTTGAATTCAAATTTTCTTTTAATCCATTATACATACCTTTTGTATCACAATCGAATACCTATTATGAGTTGACTGATGAAATTTCTCTCAATATTGTTAAAATGCCTGCTTGGTTAGTTTATAATAGTTCAGATTCTACTGTAACCGGAAAAACAACAGAAGAAGTTTTGAAAAAAGAATTTTATGCAGGTAAAAATTTAATTGAATTGGAGGTATCTTCGAGGTATCTACCCATACCAACAAGGAAGATCAAGGTTGATCTTGATTATCAAATAAAAAACAACAGTCCATTTATCGAAGCTGTGAATACGGTTGTATTTACAGATAACGAATTTTCGTTTTCAGTAAACTATTCTGATGCAGATATGATTTATGGAGATTCTGTTTCATTGAGTTTAGACAATCAACCTGCCTGGTTACATTATGATGTGGCTGATGGTAAGGTGTTATTTTCGGGCTTCCCCACCGCATCAGGCGAAAGTAGATCAAGGCTGATAGGTCATGATAAGTTCGGGGATACAACGAGTGTGGATGTGATTATTAATGTGGTATCTAATACTATAAATTACACGGTAGCGTTCACTGAGAGTGAAACTTTAAAACTAGAATTGAAGAGTTTACCGTTTCATGAGAGCCTGATAGTAGACAGTTTATACTTTAGCTTGGGACAAATTGAGTTAACTGACTATGAGATACAACTGATAGATAATGAATTGATTATTGCAGGCGATTTTTGTCTCATTAAAGACTCAAGATTATTGATGATACCAGTTTCTACCGAGGTCAATGGAGGTGAACTTCGTTTTCAAATAGCCTTGAATCTTTATGGGAGTGATCTGGGAAATCCAATTTTAGCGTATCATCCAATAGGGTCTTCGAACATCATATTAGAGAATCTCTATTGTGGTGATTTAGATGTCCAATATTGGATCATCGATATAAATGGACGAATATTGATGAAACAAGAAATACAAATGTCGCAGCAGGAGATCTCTCAAGTCAGTATATCTGAATTGAGTCAGGGGATTTATATGATCCATATTCTTTCTCAGGGAAAGCAAGTAAACTTTAAATTTTTAAAAACGTAATGTGTGGCTTACTGGGTATTGTAACGTATGAAGACACTAAAATTGAAAAGGGTAACTTCATAAAAGCATTAGATAAGATATCCTACCGTGGACCAGATCACACAGGAACTTTTTTTAATGACAATATTTCGTTGGGACATACACGGTTGGCAATTGTCGATTTGGATGCCCGATCAAACCAGCCCTTTTTCTCAGATGACCGGACTATAACCCTATTATTCAATGGCGAAATATATAATTACAACGAGGTCAGAGAAACGCTAATTCGAAAGGGAGTAGCCTTCCATACACAATCAGATACAGAGGTAGTTATCAAGTCTTATCAATGTTGGGGGGTTAATTGTCTGCAAAAACTGAAAGGTATGTTCGCCATTTGTCTGGTCGATTTCAATCGTCAGGAAATGTTGATTGCCCGCGACCGCATGGGTGAAAAACCTTTGTTTTATTGCCAAGCTGAAAACAAACTTATAGTAGCCTCTGAAATTAAAGCAATCCTTCCCTTGCTTGCAAAAAAACCAGGCATAGATCGCACTGCTATACTTGATTACCTGACCTACGGATTTGTTCCAAATCCTAAAACAGCATATAGCAACATTCGAAAAGTAAGACCTGGTGAATATATTGTTTTTTCTATTCGCGACCCCCAACAGAAAAGAAAAGACTTTTATTATCGTATAGCTGAAAAGATAGAGTTCAATCGCAATTATAAATTTGATGGTCTAAAGGAAGAATTTTTTAGCATTATCAATTCAGTCAGTCCACAAATATCTAACTGCGATGTACCGTATGGCGCATTTTTAAGTGGCGGTGTAGATTCCAGCATTGCGTGTTGGGCACTAAAAGGTGTCGATAAAAATGTATGTACATATACCATTGGGTTTGATAACAAAAACTTTGATGAGCGAGAATATGCATCATTAGTGGCCAATCATTTAGGCCTTCAAAATATTCAGAAGGAAGTTTCATTTGACGATCTCGAGAATGTTTATTCTACTCTTGTTAGAGTGTTTGATGAACCGTTTAACGACCACTCATTCGTGCCGACTTATTACGTAAGCAAAGCGGCTAAACAATTCAATACAGTTGTGATTTCCGGAGATGGAGCAGATGAACTTTTTGGTGGTTACCGGAAATATCCGAAGATTGTGAAATTGGAACAGTGGCAATCTGTTTTTGGGTTTGCTCTAAAAGGAGCTAAACTAACATCTTCCCTATTGCCTAATGAAAGTGATGTGAAACAGCAATTGTATAGACTGGGCATTGTTGGCTCAGAATTATTTTCTGATTTAATGGCTCTTGTCTTTAAAAAGAGAGAGTTAATTTCAATTCTTGGACAGGAGTTGAAGTCTGAGTTAGCGCATTATAATCCGTATCACATCATTGATGAATATCTCTCAGAAATACCTAATGATTATTCTTATTTGCAAAAATTAAGATACTTGGATTTGAAACTTACTTTGCCAGACGATATGTTGGTTAAAGTAGATCGAATGTCAATGTATAACAGCCTCGAAGTGCGCCCCTTGTTTTTGCATCCGGATATTGTTGATTTTGCCCTTAAGTTACCAGATGCCCTGATATCAACAGCCGACACCTCAAAAGTTTTCCTAAAAAAAATAATGCACAACATTCTGCCGTCTGAAATTCTGTACCGACCCAAAATGGGTTTTAGCATGCCTTTTAATAAATGGGTACAGAAAGAACTAAACCATCAGTTTGTAAAGATAACTTCAGCTATACCTAAGGAATATATTGAACAAGATAAGATCCAATCCATCTATGATTTGCATAAAAAAAACAAAAGAGACTTTTCTTATCAACTCCACAGTATTATGGCTTTAGGGGCTTTGATGGAATAACGTATGATGAAGTTTTACTGAGACAATTAGTATATGATAAATAAATTATTTAACCCAAGTAGCGCTGATTCACTAAATCAGAAATTCAGAGAGAGAAGATTCAAGGTTTTCACTTCTTTATTGGCAAACATAAAAACGGATAAGCCAATTCAAATCTTAGACGTGGGTGGAACAGAAATTTTTTGGGAAAGGATGAAATTCACTAATAAAAGTAATATGCATATTACTTTACTGAACCTTGAAAATGTTGATATAAAACATTCTAATTTCAAGAGTGTAAAAGGAGATGCCTGTGATATGTCAGAATTTAAAGACAAAGAGTTTGACATAGTCTTTTCTAATTCTGTTATTGAACATTTGTTTTCTTTTGAAAGTCAGAAAAAAATGGCGGATGAAGTGAGAAGAATTGGGAAGAACTATTACGTGCAAACCCCTAATTATTATTTCCCGATTGAACCCCATTGGTTGTTTCCGTTTTTTCATTGGTTGCCATTCAAAATGAGGGTTTTCTTAACAAAAAACTTTAGTTTAGGTAACTACAAAAAGGCTGACAGTGACGAGAAGGCAATCAGAATGGTAAATGAGGTTAAACTTTTAACGGAAACTCAAATGAAAAGCCTTTTCCCTGACGGACAAGTATATAGAGAGAAATTTTTTGGCTTGGTCAAATCTATCACGATGTATCGTTTTCAAGAAGGATAACTTGTAACAGAGATTGAGGTAAGTTCTGTATTATAATGACAATCTCACCCTATATTAATCAACTATTGAGATTAAGAATATCTTTTGATTTTCAATTGTTGATAGTCTTATTCTTTTATGGTGTCATAAAAGGTATTGAGTATTCCTTTGGTCTTTCTTTTGGTCTTTTAACATTCGCTTTTTTCGGAATAACAAGTTGTTGGTTATTCATTAAAGCATTGCTGTTAAAAGATACCGTAGGAAAGGCCAAAGGTATTTTATTCATTGCTTTTATTGGTAATGACTATTACTTTTTCATTTACGGGTTAATTCTTTTGATTTATGTTTTTCTTATGGCCAAGTCCATAAGGATAACTAAGATTAATCTGTTTATAGGCCTATTCATATTCTACGCGGTTTGTATTTCCGTTTTGAATTTAATTTCGGAATTTTTATTTCTTAACTTCTTATTGAGTTTGATCCTGTACTCTTCTTTCTTATTAATTCCATTTATTTTTTCTAAAAATAAAACCACTCAACAGGATGTTCTGGGTGTTATTAATTTTTTAGAGTCAATCATACATCTACAAATCCTTTTAATTATAGTTCAATCTGTTTTTGATTTCTCGTTTACGCACGGGGATTGGGGAAGAGGAAGTTTGGACAGTACAGATAAGTCTGGTTTTTTTATTTTTTTATACCTGCTCGTCAATAGTATTGTAACTGCACTTGTAAACAAAAAAGGTCTTTATAAGGTCGTATTCAAAAAACCTTTGTTCATTGTATTTATGTGTTTTTTAATTGTTCTTTTGGATGCAAAGTTGATTTATTTGTCAATGCTGGCGGGCTTGATTGTGCTGCTCGTCCTCATTATTTTGTTCCTTAACAATTTTAGCAAGCACCTAAACTTAAGTAGTTTATTGTTATTTGCCGTATCCATTGGGATACTTGTTTTGATGTTACCGTCCATAGCCAAATTTTATAATTCGAAAATTTTAAAAGAGGACCAAAGCATTGATGAGAACATTGTAAAATATTTTAATGACCCGGAGTATTCTCAAAAATATACTTTGTATGACAGGACATTTTCGGAGATGAGTAAAGATTATCCTATTTTTTCATTTTTTGGAGTTGGGATGGGAAAATTTGGTGGGAAAGTGTCAAATGCATTTGCAAAGGATGTGTTGTACAAAGATCCGGATAATACAATTCTTACATACCTGCCAACAGTTTCGTCACAGTGGGTTAAAAAATATTACAATGGTTTATATACAAAAGAAGTATATGACACCATAAAATGGCGTTCGGCAAACTTTTCATTCCCGTTTGCAGGTTTAATAACTATAAAAGTCGAATTAGGTTTTGTGGGGCTGTTTTTATTCTTGGCAATGCTTTTTCATATGGCTATGATACTATTGCAAAAATATTTTCAGATTAATGATATGCACTTAAAAAAGTGGGTGATGGGCATTGCTATAGGTTTCTTAACAATACCCATATTTATGCTATTTGATAATTATCAGGAATTCCCGCAGATTATGATCCCTGCTTTCCTTTTTGTTTCATTGGTCAACAATATCTCTGCGTCAGAATGAAAGTATTACATATTACCAACGCCTATCCCACAGTTAATAATCCGATATACGGAGTTTTTATTAAAGAGCAGATTGAATCATTGAAAAAAATCGATGGACTTATCCCAGATGTTTATTTTATTAATGCTCGTGAAAAAGGAAAATTGGAGTATATACGAAGTTTGATTTTCTTAAGAAAAAAAGTACGTGAGTATGACATCATCCATTGTCACCACGTTTTTTCTGCACTTGTTGTTTTAATGGTGCGCTCAAAAAAAAATAGGATTATAGTATCTTTTCTTAGTCAAGGATCAAATGAATTAAATTTTAGATTTAAAATTCCTTTTTCATCGGAACTATATAAGTTTGTTCTTCAAAATACAGATGCCAGAATATTCAAATTCGGAATACCGGATGATTTAAAAGGAGATGATAAATCGTACTATATTCCCAACGGAGTGAATATGGATTTATTTAAGCCAATGGGAAAGCAGGAAGCCAAGAGAATTTTGGGACTTGATCCTGGAAAAAAATACATTCTTTTTGTCAGCTCTAATTATTTGGAAAGACCTGAAAAAAGATATGATCGGTTTTTGACAACACTTGAACTATTGAAATCAAGACACAACATGACAAATGTTGAACCTTTGTTCTTAATAAAAGAAGAAAGAGAAAGAGTGCCGCTTTATTTTAATTCGGCAGATTTGCATTTGCTTACTTCAGATGTAGAAGGATCCCCCAATTCAGTAAAGGAAAGCTTGTCATGTAATACTCCGGTAGTTTCTACCAATGTGGGTAATGTAATTGATTTATTGGATAATATCAAAAATTGCTATATCTCGTATGGCAGAACTCCAGAAGAATTAGCCGAGTATTGCTATTTGGTGTTGAACAATACTGAAGGAATAAATTTGCGAGAGAGAATTAATAAATTAGGTTTGGATATGGAATCAGTAGCCAACAGAATTAATTTAGTTTATACATCAGTATGTCAGGTGCGTTAACATTGATAAAGCGGGTTCATTTAATGGGTTTTGATTTTGTCTCAAATGATTTCGATGAGATAATTGATGAAATAGATACCCTCAGATATCAGGCTTCTAATTTTCATTCATTTTTAATTACCCCCAACGCTGACCAGGTACTTCAATTTAATCAGGATCGTGAATTAAAGCAGTTCTATCAGAAATCATATTTTATCTTACCTGATGGATTCCCCATTATTTTGTATAGTAAATTAATAAGGAAGCCTTTATTGAAAAAACTATCAGGGAGTGATTTCTTTCCTAAAATATGGGAAGTGATAAAGCGAAAACAGAAAGATACGCTTGTTGTTTGTCCCAATGAGCAAGTAGGAAGATTGTTAAAAACTGAATACCCCCTTCTCCGATATCACACCCCAGGTTATTTGGATATTCATGACACAGTTTCTTTTGTTAATGAAGCGAATTTGATTATGAGCGAGATCAATAATCAGTTTCCTGAATATATTATTATTGGTTTAGGGTTCCCGAAGCAAGAAATTCTATCAAAATTAATCTGTGAGAGAATCCACGGGCAACCGATGCCTCTTTTCATGCTCCTTGGGGCAAGTTTTGAATTCTATTTGAAAATAAAAAAAAGGGCTCCTGTTTGGGTTCAAAAATTAGGTTTCGAATGGTTTCATCGTTTGATACAAGAACCTGCACGGTTATGGAAGAGATATACCATTGGAAATGTTAAGTTTATATTCTTTTTCATTAAAGAGCTTATGATTGATCTTCAAAAAAATTAATATGATAAAAAAAGGTTTTGGATATTCCCTGGTGTTGGTGGCAGTTACAATGCCATACGACTCAAAAGCCAGTAGCGGTTCAATAATTCTCCTTGCCTTACTGTGGTTTCTTGAGGGTGATTTTATTTATAAGTGGAAGTTATATAGGCAGCGACCTTTGGTTTGGGTTTTCTGTTTATTCTATTTCTTGTTCTTAACCGGAATGCTATACACAGAGAACTTCAGTGTGGGAAAATTTGAACTGGAAAAAAAAATATCACTTTTTGCCTTACCCTTACTTATTGGCACCAGTACTTCATTTGATTATGAAATGAAGAAGCGAGTATTGATGGCTTTCGTCCTATCATGCTTCATTGCCTCATTTGTGTGTTTAGGAAATGCTATGTTTCTTTTTTTAACTAAGGGAGGCACATCTTATTTTCTTCATGAAGAACTTGCATCTATAATTAATTTACAACCGGTTTACTTCGGGATGTTCTCTTGCTTTTGTATACTGGTAGTTCTGTTTTATATATGGGATAATAAAAACACATTAAAAAAAACACAGAAATTGCTTCTTGTATTATTGGTACTTTATTTTTTTAGTTTGATCGTTCTTTTATCGGCACGCACGACCATGTTATTCCTTTTATTATCCTTTATTACGGGAGGATCCTACATTTTTTATAAAATAAAAAGAATAAAAACAGGTATTCTGATTTTTTTTGCAATGGTTATTTTTACCTTCATTCTGATAGCCCAATCTTCTTATTTAGAAGATCGGATAGTTAAGCCACTTACTTCAGATATAAATGTAATACAGGGTGGAGGAGAAACAGGACTTTCCATGAGAATAGTCAAATGGAAATGTAGTATAGAAGGTTTTTTAGAAAATCCGTTCATTGGAGTAGGGACTGGTGATGCTGTTGATTATTTGGTTTCTTGTTATGAAAAGGAGGATTTTTGGGGAAGACTTCCAGAATACAGATTTAATTCACATAATCAATATCTTCAAACTGCGCTTACTTTAGGTTCATTAGGATTAATTTGCTTTTTGCTTTGCTTATTTATCCCCCTTGTTAATGCCTGGAAAGAAAGGCAATTTTTGTTTTTACTATTCATTTTATTATTTGGTTTTTGCTGTTTGACAGAGTCTATGCTGGAAAGACAATGGGGATTGATCTTTTTCGTATTCTTTGTTTTCGTTTTTAATTATGGAAAATCATATTCAAAAGCTTAGACCTATAAAAATTAATTATACGATTTTGAATAATTCAAAACTCCTTTGGTGGTTGTTATTATTTAGTACGTTTTTAATACCGATTTCACAGTTTTTAAGTACAAGATTATTTTTTTGCACCCTTGTGCTCTCTCTCTTTGTTAAAAGATATAGTGAAAATTTACTCAGGCAAACTTGGCCTGTTTTTCTTTTTTTATTGATTTTAACTGCAGGGTTAATTTATTCAGAAGATCTGCCCTCAGGATTTCATATTCTCGAAACCAGTTTCAGTCTTTTCTCGATACCAATCATTTTATCGGGAATACGTAATTTCAGCGAGAATAAGCTTAACAGTATAGGTTATGCTTTTTGCGCAGGGCTGATAACCGCCTGTGCTGTTTGTTTGACAAATGCAATGATCAATTATTTCCAAAGTAGAGAAGCATCTCTTTTTTTCTTTTATTCACTTACTTCGATAATTAGTTTACAACCCACTTATTTTGCTTATTATCTGATCTTTGCTATCACATTTGGGTTATACCAATTGTATTATCAAAAAGGAAATATAAAACAAGGTATTATCATCTCTGCACTTCTTTTCTGTTTTATCATGTTCATGCTCACAGGTAGCCAAACCACGTTCATATCTATGCTGCTTGTACTTTCCTTTTTCATTATGAAATTTTTGATCGATGAGAAAACTAAAGAAAGAAAAATTGTTTTTGCATTGTCTTGCCTGATGGTGGTGGCTATGTTTTTCACCAGCCGTATGTTAAATGATAACAGAGATACTGTGCTAACCGATTCATGGGAACGTTTTGTACTTTGGGAGTCTGCGTTGAGGGCAAACCCCAATTGGCTTTTGGGTGTGGGCACTGGTGACGGCAAAGATATTTTAAATCAATACTACATTGAACACGATCTTGCAAAATATGCAACAGACAGCTACAATGCCCATAATCAATTTATACAAATATTATTTACCAACGGTATACTTGGGCTTATTGCTGTTATTATCTTAATCGCTCGCCCGATCTATTTGTCGGTGAGAAATAATGATGTATTAGGGACGTTGATTTTCTTTCCATTTATTATCTATGGAATGACTGAAGTTTTTCTGGGTCGCTATCAAGGTATAGTCTTTTTCGCCTTATTGCATCAGGTATTTGTTTCTTATTATTTATCCTTGAAGCCATCGTTGGCACCCCTGAAAAGTGCGTAATTTTCACTAATCTTGCTTTAAAGTTTATTTTGTTTACTTAGGATGTCTGTTTTCATCAGGCTGTTGTTTTATCTGGGTGATTTGCTGTTGCTAAACATAGCTATTGTATTTTCATTTGCTATGGGCAATGAAGCCGCTGAATTAAGTGACAAAGTTTATTTGTTCATTTTTAGCAATCTGGCGTGGTTATACCTCACATTAGTGTCCAGTCCATATAACCTCGACAAAGCTTGGACACTCTCCAAAGCCATTAAGACCCAATTGGCTTTTTTATTCATTCACTTGCTGGTAGTAGCCTCTTTGATTTTCTTTTTAAAGAAACATTATTCGGCTTACCAAATAGGATTTGTTTACCTCATTTTTATACCGCTTTTTTTTATGTGGAAAGTGGGCACTTATTATCTGCGAAAAGTTTTTACAGCTGAATTAAAAAATAAAAATTATGTTTTGATCGGACGAAATGCTGTTTCAGCCGACATAAGAAAATATTACTTATCAAATCCGGATTTAGGTTATCGGTTTATCGGCTACCTTGATTTGGACAAAAGCGGTAAGGCATTGGTGCAGCACATCAAGGAGTTTGGTAAAACGAATGAAATACATGAAGTGTTTTGTTGTTCGGCAGAGTTAACCAACGAGGCTCTTAAACCTTTAATTGATTTCGGACTGGATTCGCTGATTAAAGTAAGAGTAGTGGTGAATACTGAAGCTACGTATCAGCAAACCATTCAGCTTGACCGCTATGATCAGGAATTAAAACAAAATATTTCGGTTGTCGCATTAGATGAATCCGGAAACCGAATAGTGAAACGCCTATTCGATATTGTTTTTTCAACAGCTTTTATTTTGCTGGTGATGTCATGGCTGCTGCCCATTATTGCCATTGTCATTAAATTGGATTCAAAAGGCTCAGTTTTTTTTGTTCAGTCGCGTAGCGGAAGATTTAATAAACCGTTTAACTGCTTTAAGTTTCGTACCATGAAAGTGAATGTGGAGGCCAATACAAAGCAAGCTACAAAAGACGATCCGCGCATCACAAAACTTGGTGCCTTTTTGCGAAGAACAAGTATTGATGAACTGCCGCAGTTCTTTAATGTGTTTATTGGTACTATGTCGCTGATTGGCCCAAGGCCGCACATGCTCCGGCACACGGAAGAGTACAGTAAATTAATTGGTAATTTTATGGCCCGCCATTATGTGAAACCGGGTATTACCGGGTTAGCGCAATGTCTGGGTTATCGAGGTGAAATAAAAGATGTAGTAGATATGGAAAACCGTGTGCGTATGGATCGCTACTACATCGAAAACTGGTCATTCTGGTTAGACATAAAAATCATATTTTTGACAGTGGTTAGCCTCATTCGAGGTAGTGACAAAGCATACTAAAACGTAGTTGTATCATCCGCATACTCTTCTATACCGCCATCTCATTCCTCATCTCTTTCTTGTTTTTCCCTGTGTTTATCAAGATACTGAGACAATGGAAAATTTTTGACTCTTCGGGAGATCATAAGATTCATTCTTCCTTCACTCCATCCATGGGTGGCCTCTCAATATTTTTGGGAGCTGTGTTAACAATGGCGATGGGACTTTCAATGGAGGATTGGATCAGCATGAAGTATTTCTTTATCGCCTTATCACTTATGTTTATAATCGGCTTGCGCGATGATATCCTCGCCCTATCAGCTAAGCAAAAACTTTACAGTCAGTTTCTTCCGTTGCTTGTTTTGGTTTTTTTGGATAAAACTATCCTTCAATCCACTTACGGAATCGGAGGGGAATTCCTTTTTCCTGAAGTAGTTAGTATGGGGCTAACAATTTTTGTGCTTCTCATTTTAACAAATGCTTACAACTTAATTGATGGATTGGATGGCCTTGCAGGAACAATTGGCAGTATCATTCTTATATGCCTGGGCAGTTGGTTTTTTGGAATAGGTAATGTGTCCTTGAGCCTTGTTTCATTTACCTTTAGCGGGTCACTTTTGGCATTTTTATACTTTAATTGGCAGCCTTCAAGAATATTTATGGGCGATACCGGGGCGCTGATGATAGGGCTGCTGATTTCGTACCTAACCATTAAGTTTATCAATATTAACTATGCCCTGCCGCAAGAGCATGCTTTTAAGTTTGATTCATCAGTTGGCACTGCGGTCTGCTTGTTGATTATCCCAATATTTGACACGTTGAGGGTAATCATCATTAGGCTAAGGAAATTTCAATCCCCTTTTAAAGCCGATAAGAATCATGTTCACCATCAATTCATTAGGCTGGGGTTTTCTCATGCAAAGTCAGTTTTATTCATAGCCGCTATTAGTATTTTTTTTATTTCAATTGCTGTACTTTTGCGCAGACAACCGGACTGGGTAATAATTTCAATAGCTTTAACGGGATGTTTAAGCATTAATTATGGACTTAAGCGTGCCCAGTTGAAAAGAGTCAAGCATGGAACAGAAAATTAAGGCAATTGAGGACCAGGTAAATTCGTTTTTAATTAAAACGAAGGATGATCTTGAGCAATACCGTTTACAGTTTATCAGCAAGAAAGGAGTAGTTAGTTCCCTGTTTGAAGAACTTAAAACGTTAGCTACAGAACAGAAAAAATTGGTTGGAAAGACGTTGAATGATCTAAAGAAATTATCAGAAGAGAAATTCAAATCGGCACAGGAAACCCTTGAGTCTACATCATCGGTTTCTGAAGAAATAGACCTCACCCTCCCAATCACTCCCAATAAAACAGGAAGCTATCATCCTCTTAATTTAACCCGATCCAGGATTATCGAAATTTTTGAACGATTAGGATTCAATGTTGAAGATGGCCCTGAGATTGAAGACGACTGGCATAATTTTACCGCCCTTAATTTTCCTGAGAACCATCCTGCACGCGAAATGCAGGACACTTTCTTTATTGAAAAAAATCCGGATGTTCTCCTTCGCACCCATACATCCAATGTGCAGATACGGTTGATGAAAGATCGCAAGCCACCTTTCCGGGCAATTATGCCAGGCAGAGTGTATCGCAATGAGGCGATCTCAGCACGGGCGCATTGTTTCTTTCACCAGGTAGAAGGATTGTATGTGGATAAGAATGTAGGCTTCTCTGATTTGAAACAGACTCTCTATCATTTTGCCAAAGAGATGTTTGGTAAGGATACTAAAATCCGGTTAAGACCTTCTTACTTTCCGTTTACAGAACCCAGTGCGGAGATTGATATTTCTTGTTTGATTTGTCATGGCAAGGGTTGTAATGTTTGCAAGTACTCAGGCTGGGTCGAGATTGCAGGATCAGGAATGGTGCACCCAAATGTATTGCGCCATTGCGGAATCGATCCGGAGGAATATACAGGCTTTGCATTCGGTATGGGGATAGAGCGAATTACTATGTTGCGGCATAGCATCAATGATCTTCGTTTGTTTTCTGAAAACGATATCCGTTTCCTGAAGCAGTTCAAACCTGTTTATTAAAAATCTTATTAGTGATGAAAGTACCATTTGCCAATCTGGCCGAACAGTATTTTCAGATTAAACAGGAGATAGACGAGGCCATACAATCAATTCTACTAAGTGGAAGTTTTGTGGGTGGAGAGCCTGTTCGGCAGTTTGAGGAAAAATTCTCAAAACTTTGTGATACAAAAAATTGTGTTGGAGTTGGCAACGCTACTGATGCACTCTTTCTTTCCTTAAAAGCACTTGACGTTGGCCCGGGCGATGAAGTGATAACGCCTGCATGGAGTTGGATTTCTACTGCTGAGGTTATTTCACTCACGGGAGCGAAACCTGTATTTGTTGATGTTGATCCAGACTTTTTTACGGTTACATCAGAAAAAATTAAAGAAAAGATTACTTCAAAAACGAAGGCTGTAATTATCGTTCACTTATACGGTCAGGCAGCGGAGACAAAGGCAATTAAATCACTATGCGATCAACATAATTTATTTTTAGTGGAAGATTGCTCACAGGCTCATCTCTCTGGTGAAAACGGAACGGTTGCCGGTACAATAGGTGATTTTGGTGTGTTTAGTTTTTATCCTACTAAAAACTTAGGAGCGTATGGCGATGCGGGATGTTTGATTACGAATCAAGATGAGTTGGCTGCTAAAGTAAGACAGTTAGCGAATCATGGTGGCTTAAGTAAAGACGAACATCTTTTCGAGGGAACTAATAGCAGGTTAGATACACTTCAGGCGGCAATCCTTACCGTTAAATTAAAGTACTTACCTGCCTGGACAAAAAAAAGAATTGAGAATGCACAACGCTATGCATCTAAGTTATCAGGCATTTCTTATTTAGTCCTTCCCAAAATCAGGGAAGGAGTTAAGCACACGTTCCATCAATTTGTGGTTAAAGCCAGACGCAGATCGGAGCTACAAGCATATCTCCATGCAAAGGAAATACAGACGATGGTTCATTATCCAAAAGCTTTACCCTTCGAACCTGCTTACAATTATCTGAATCATGTTGAGCGGGATTTTCCTGTATCAGCCCAGCTTCAGAATGAAGTTTTGTCGTTGCCCATTCATCCGGAACTTTCGGAAGATCAAATTTTGTACGTGTGTGATATGATAAAATCTTTTTATGGAAGTAACTGACATAAAAATAATAGGGGTTGTTGGCGCTGGCACGATGGGGCAGGGCATTGCTATTTCCTGCGCACTTGCGGGTTATTCAGTGTTGCTTTATGATATTGACCCAGGCTTTTGTGATAAAGCACTACAACTTATTCAAAAGACATTTAATAAGTCGGTGGAGAAAGGAAAGCTTACCAAGTCGTCAGGTGAGGATTCCTTTAAGCGAATTAAGAAAGTTAGTCAGCTATCGGAACTTACCGCTGATTTGGTGATTGAAGCCGTAGTTGAAAATCTCGAAGTAAAGCAAAACATATTTTTAGAACTGGAGCAGATCAATACAGGCAAGGCGATATTAGCCACGAACACATCTTCCATTTCAATAACTGAACTTGCTTCGGTGTTAAAAAATCCACCCCAATGCGTGGGTTTGCATTTTTTCAACCCCGCCCATATCATGAAATTAGTGGAAGTTATCTCCGGATCAGCGACAAGCAAAGAGATCGTTTCTGTAATGAAAGAATTTTCAAAAACGATCGGAAAAATTTCTGTGGAAGTGAAAGATTCGCCAGGTTTTATCGTTAACCGGGTAGCGCGTCATTTTTATGTTGAATCGTTAAAAGTGTCGGAAGATGAAGTATCCACTCATGATGCAATAGATCGGCTAATGAAATCTTCAGGTTTTAAAATGGGGCCGTTTGAATTGATGGATTTAATTGGAATCGATGTTAACTATGCAGTGACAAAATCTGTGTATGAGGGTTTTGGCAAAGCCTCAAAATTTAAGCCCAGCGAAATTCAGTTTCAAAAAATTAAGGAAGGTCATTTAGGTCGCAAGTCAGGAAAAGGATTTTATGAATATTCTCAAAAATAAATATTGGTTCGCATTAATTATCCTGATATCGTGTAATCGCGATCTTGGTGACGACCCTATTCCAACGGCACCCTTTATTGACATTGTCATAAATCTTGGATTGCCTGATTATTTTAGTTTGCAAACCGATGGCGGATACAAAGCCATTAATACCGGTGGCGTGCGCGGCATAATCATTTATCGTGTTAACCCAACAACCTACTATGCCTATGAGCGCAATTGCTCATACCGCCCCAGCGAGGCGTGTGCTACGGTAGATGTGCATAGCTCAGGTTTATTTATGATTGATACCTGTTGCAACTCCAGCTTCGGTTTTACCGATGGCAACCCAACCGGTGGGCCGGCATGGAGACCTTTGCTCCGTTACCGTACCCAACTTTCAGGACAAACACTTACGATTACAGATGATGTAATCAATTAATTGTTCGTCTCCTTTCTTAAGATGCTATGCTTTTTGCTATACAAAAAGTAAATAAAAAGTCCTGCAATCATCCAGCCAAATGCAGAGATAAGGGTCTCTTCACCTAATGAAATAATCATAGCCGAACAAACAAGAATGCCTAAGATTGGAACTAAGGGAACCAGGGGTGTTTTGAATGGCCGGACTGCACCGGGGTTTTTAACCCTTAATATCCAAATACCAACACAGACTAACACAAACGCGAACAGCGTTCCAAAACTGGTAAGGTCACCGGCAATGCTGCCCGGTACAAAGCCAGCGAATAAACCTACAAAAATCAGCAGCAGCCAGTTTGCTTTAAAAGGAGTCCTGAATTTTGGATGCAGCTCAGAAAACACTTTTGGCACAAGTCCATCTTTTGACATTGAATAGAATACCCGGGATTGTCCCATCAACATAACTAAGATTACTGAAGAGAAGCCTGCCAGGATTGCAATGGTTATTAATTTGGCAAGCCACCCATACCCCGGCATATAGGTTTGAATAGCATAAGCAACGGATGCTTCCTTACCGGCAGTTTTAAATTCCTGCCAGTTAGCAACTCCCGTAAGGACATAAGAAAATAAAACATAAAGAATGGTACAGATTACAAGTGACCCTAAAATTCCAATTGGCATATCGCGCTTTGGATTTTTAGCTTCCTGCGCAGCGGTTGATACAGCATCGAAACCGATAAAGGCAAAGAAAACAATGGCCGCTCCACCCAGCACGCCACCCCATCCATGTTCGCGCCACCCTTCATGACCGGGCATTGTTTCAGGGATTGTGTATGGAGTATAGTTGGCCTGATCGATAAAGCCCCAACCAATTACTATAAAGATTAGAACGATCGAAACTTTTACAAACACGATTATTGAATTCAGGTTCGCTGATTCTTTTGTTCCCTTAATTAGAATTAGTGTGAGAATTACAAGAATTAACAAAGCTGGTAAATTCACAATACCGGAAACACCTGTCATCGAAGTTTCAAAGGGTGAGTGCGTCCACTCGTAGGGTATGGCCCCACCCAGCAGGTTATTGAGATACTCGCTCCAGGCAATGGAAACAGTTGCTGACGCGAGCGCATATTCTAACACTAATGCCCAGCCAATTATCCAGGCTGTAAATTCTCCCATCGTTACATAGGCATACGCATAGGCGCTTCCGGCAATTGGAATCATGGAAGCAAATTCTGCGTAGCAAAGGCCGGCAAAGGCGCAACCAATAGCAGCAATCACAAATGAAATAACAACTGCCGGGCCGGCAGCCTCGCCTGCTGCGGCTGCCGTGCGCACAAACAAACCGGCTCCGATAATGGCACCAATACCTAATGCGATCAGGTTACCGGCTCCCAACGTCCTTTTAAGGCCTTTGTCGGAGTCGCCCTGTGCCATCAATTGTTCCAGTGGTTTCTTGATAAATAAGCTCATGCGTAGAATTTAGGTTTAAACAATCCCTAAAAGTATAAATAATAATGAATTGGGAAAGCGAACGGGCCAACCGCCTGCATAATTTTCAAAAAGGTAATTATGCCAATTAATTTGGCAGGGCAAATTTTACGCGCACGCGCACCTCGCTCTCAACGGCTACATTGTCTTCCGTAGTGGGCGACCATTTTGGGCCTTCTTTCACTAAACGGATCACTTCTTCATCGCAGCCATAGCCAAGCCCTCTAAATACGCTGAAGTCTGATAAAGAGCCATCAGTTGAAACAGTAAATTGAATAGTGACTCTGCCTTTAATCTTATTGTCCAAAGCTTGCTGTGGATATTGCAAACTGTTCTTTAAGTATTTGTCATACGCTCTTCTTCCCCCTTCGGGCTCGGCTAATTTTACGATGGGTTCACGATCAAGACCTGATTTAACCGGACTATACCCCGTAACAACCACCTCGCTTAATTGTGATACATCAGTTTGAAGGTTCACGTTAAGCTCTGATTGGTTGGCAACTTTAACTTCTTCAGTTTGCAAACCAATAAAAGAATAAACCAACGTTGGATTTGCTGACTCAGAAGTTATTTGATAGTTGCCTTGCATGTCAGTAACAGTACCCGTAGCAGTACCTTTGATAATAATGTTTACCCCGGGTAAGGGTGTGCCATCATCGGCTGAAAGTACTTTTCCTGTAATTATTTTTTGATTGCTTGAAAAGTTTTGGGCAACTTTTGATCTCGCTATTTGTGATGATTCTTTTTTGGCTTCCGCTGGTTTTTCTTCTGCAGCAACTACGGGACTTTCAGAAATTAACTCTGCCACCTCTTCAGTTTCTATTTTTTCTGTTTCCGCATCGAGGCCATTCTTTTGTGCAGGCGCACCAGCCACGGGTGGAGTTAATTCGTGCTCCCTTTTTTTGATTTTCCGGTCAATTGCCTTTGAAGATTTCGTTTCTTTCTTTTTGTTAGTCCCGGGTTTCGATTCAGTCACTACGGCCAATTGATCGGCAGGATGTGTTGTAGTATCTGAAATTTTATTTTCTTCGCTTTTATTTTTTTCTTCTTCAAGAGGTTTTTGTTGTGCGAGTTGTTGCTTTTCTTTTTCAGGAAGCGGTGTAATGGAAAAATAAACTACAACCAGTACTGCGACAGTAGCAGCAATGCCCAAAGGCCACATCCATTTATTTTTTTGAATTTTCAATTTTGAATTTTTCCCTGCGGCAGCTTCTGCGTATGCAGATTTTTTTGATTTAGATCCTGCCAGTCCAAAATTGGTTTCCTGCTCTGAAGTTCGATTAATGATCTTAAGCTCAATTTCTTTCAGGTCGCTTGTTAAGTCTGTTTCTGTTATGGATTCAGTCCCTTCCAAAGCTTCAAACAGAAAAGGATCACTCAACGCTTTTTTTTCAAGCGAATGCTCTTCCTGGGGTGTCATTTCACCGGCATGGTATCGCTTAATATCGTCTTCCCACTTATCCATTTTGCTCCATGCAAATTTTTAAATTTCGTTTCCCGTTTTGGATAAAACTTTTCACTTTATTCATATCAAATCCTGTGTATTCGGCAATGTCTTTGTAGCACTTTTCCTGCAGATAGAATAATTGCACACATTCTTTTTGGTCATTCACAAGCGTTTCAATACACTTTTCCAGCTTAGCCAGGTTTCCTTCCAGTTCCGGTTCGTCCTCCGGATGCAACAGCAACTGATTTTCCATACCCTCGGGCGAAAATTCTTGTGTGAATTTACCTTTTCTGGCCCTAATCTGCATCAGGCAATGATTGCGACTGGTTACGTACAGCCAGCTTTTGAAATTATCCACCTCGTGGGCCAGCAGGGTTTGAATAAGCTTTTCAAAGACTTGCATCACAGCATCCTTTGCATCATCGCGATCTTTCAGGTATTTGAGGCAAACACCATACACGAGCGACTGATAGCGCGAAAACAGCTCGCCCAGGTAGGAGAGATTCTCTTCCTTTTTGTATCGATCTAATAATTCTGTATCAGTCAGGTGTAGTCTCAAGCCCTTAAGTTACTACTACGCGAATAATTTAACCTACACTCTTTTGCTAAAAAAGTACAACGGTTAATGACTTTGAGTAAGGATTAAGTTCAACTGCTTCGTAGCACCAGAAAAATTTTTAATTCTTTTTTTATGGAATTAATGAAAGCAAGGAATCATACGGGCAAAATCAAACATACTCCTTTATGAAAAAAATTATGTTAAGCCTGATCGTATTGTTCCTGGCAGGAATCACACTTTCAGCACAAGATCGCTCCATTGTAGGTAAGGTTACTTCGGCCGATGACGGCAGTAGCCTTCCGGGTGTGAATGTTGTTTTAAAAGGTACCACTACGGGTACAGTTACTGATGCTCAGGGTAATTACCTGATTCATGTTCCCGCCAAGGCAGGAACATTAGTTTTTTCTTTTATTGGATTTATGATCCAAGAGATTGCTATTGGTGTTTCTAATCGAATAGATGTAACAATGAGTGCGGATGTGCAACAGTTGAGTGAAGTTATTGTAACCGGCTATGGAGTTCAGCGAGCGCTTCATGGTAAGGTAGCGGGGGTTCAATTACGGGGCACTTCTACAATAAGGAAAAAAGATAAAGCGGCACCTGCTCCTTATGGATCGAGAAGTTATGACGAGTTTGAAACGAAACCCACGCATAACACGGAAGAGTATGATGGCATAACTGAAAATATTTTTCATGATCCGTTAAAAAAACCACTATCCACTTTTTCAATTGATGTGGATGCGGCATCATACAGTAACATCAGGAGGTTTATTACAGGTGGTCAACGCCCGCCTAAAGATGCAGTGCGTATTGAAGAGATGATTAATTATTTCGATTATGAATATGAACAACCAAAAGGGGATGATCCGTTTTCAATCAACACGGAGATATCAACCGCACCGTGGAATTCCAAACACAAGTTGGTTCATATAGGATTACAGGGAAAAAATATTCCAAAGGAAAATTTACCTCCTTCCAATCTTGTGTTCCTGATAGATGTAAGCGGTTCCATGAGCGATGACAATAAATTGCCCCTGTTAAAAACTTCCTTTAAAATGTTGGTTGAGCAATTGCGTGAGCAAGACCGTATTGCCATTGTGGTGTATGCCGGTGCAGCAGGGTTGGTGCTGCCTTCTACGTCAGGTGCCGATAAGAAAACGATCATTGATGCATTGGATAAATTAGAAGCGGGCGGATCAACAGCAGGCGGTGCAGGGATAAAATTAGCATATGCGATTGCGAAGGAGAATTTTCAAAAGGAAGGAAACAACCGGGTGATCCTTGCAACGGATGGTGATTTTAATGTGGGCGAATCGAGCAATGGAGGAATGGAACGGCTGATTGAAGCAAAGCGCGAACAAGGTGTGTTCCTGACGGTATTAGGTTTTGGTATGGGAAATTACAAAGATTCTAAAATGGAAACGTTGGCCGACAAAGGAAACGGAAACTATTTCTACATCGACTCCATCCTGGAAGCGCAGAAAGCGTTGGTGAATGAATTTGGGGGCACGTTGTTTACAATCGCCAAGGATGTAAAACTTCAGATTGAATTTAACCCGGCACGTGTGAAAGCGTATCGCTTGATTGGCTACGAAAACCGGTTGCTACGCGATGAAGATTTTAATGACGACCGGAAAGATGCAGGGGAGTTGGGTTCGGGCCATTCGGTTACAGCGTTGTATGAAATTATTCCTGTGGGTGTTGAAAGTGAATTCTCAAAGGTGGATGATTTGAAATATCAAAAAACTAAAATTGATCCCGATAAGTATCGGGAGGCATCAGCTTCAAAAGAAATTATGACGGTAAAATTCCGCTATAAAAAACCAACCGGGAGTGCAAGTAAACTTATTGTGCACCCATTGTTAGATAAAGATATTTCAATCGCCAGAACATCTGATAATTTTCGTTGGTCTGCTGCCGTTGCCGGGCTGGGGATGTTGTTGCGCGACTCTGAATATGTAAAGGATTTTACCTATGAGGATGTTTTACAATTGGCTCAAGATGCCAGGGGTAAGGATGATAACGGATACCGGGTGGAATTTATTAACATGGTGAAGTCGCTAAACATGTTGGCAGTTCGATAAAACCAAGGTCTAAGGTTTCATCGTTCTTCTCCGGTAGTTTGGGATAACATGTTGGAGTGAAAGGTCCAAAAGCCCACAAATTGAAAATATTTGCGGGTTTTTGGTGTTTTTAGGATTTACAATTTTGGTAACACAGGAAATTAAAGGGAAATTGAGGTCGAATTGAAACTCCATGGTTAAAATCAGTGCGGTTGTAATTACGTATAACGAGGAAAGAAACATTGGACGATGTATTGATTCCCTGCACAGGGTTGCAGACGAAGTAGTAGTAATCGACTCATACTCGAAAGACAGGACGAAGGAGATTTCCCTTGAGAGAGGTGCACGCGTTGTTGAGCATCCCTTCAAAAGTCACATTGACCAGAAAAACTTTGCCGTTACCCAGGCTACCTACAATATCGTTCTCTCGTTGGATGCCGATGAATACTTATCAGATAAACTTACTAAATCAATTCTTGAAGCAAAGGAAAGTTGGCCTACAGAAGCATACCGGATGAACCGGCTTTCCAATTATGGCGGCAAATGGATTCGTCATGGCAATTGGTATCCCGATCAGAAGATAAGGTTGTGGAACAGAAGAATCGGTTTGTGGGGTGGCGAGAACCCTCATGATAAAATTGTGCTGAACAAGGGTATTAAAATTCAGCACCTGAAAGGGGATATTCTTCACAGGGCATACACCGATTCGACAGAAACACTTGTAAAAATCCAGAATTACTCTGAAATCTTTGCCAGGGAAAATGTGGGAAGGAAAACAAGTTCGGTGTGGAAGATAATGGTTCGTACTACGTTTGGATTTTTTAAGAGCTACATCTGGAAGCGTGGCTTTATGGATGGTTTTGAAGGCTTGATGGTGGCGGGGGCAGTGGCTAATCACGTATTCTATAAATACTCAAAATTGTATGAAGCGAACCATCGTGCCCTTTTGGGCAAACGGTTAGTAATCAGCAGGACGGATAATCTGGGGGATGTAATACTTACCCTCCCCCTTCTTGGTTATTTAAAATCTGTTGTTCCCGATTTGAAAATATTTTTCATTGGCAAAAAATATACAGAATCAATCATTGATCAATGCGTGTTTGTAGACCGGTTTTTGGATAAAAATGAAGTGGAAAAAGATCCGAAAATCCTGGCAGATGTGTATGCAGATACCATCATCTTTATTTATCCTGACAAAACCCTGGCCAGGCTGGCCAAGCAGGCACAAATCAGGCATCGGGTGGCAACCGCTCACCGGTGGTACAATTGGTTTTACTGCAATCACCTGGTTGATTTTAGTCGCATAAATTCAAATCTTCACGAAAGCCAGTTGAATTTTAAATTATTAAGACCATTCAAACTGAATGGAGATGTAGATACGAGCGAGCTCATTCCATACTATGGGCTTCAACCGTCAAAAAATAACTATACAGAATTACTCAGTAAAGACCATTTCAATTTGATTATTCACCCAAAATCAAGAGGCAGTGCGCGCGAATGGTCGTTGGAGAATTACTATGAGCTTGTGCAGTCATTACCTTCAGAAGATTACCACATTTTTGTAACCGGGTTAAAGGAGGAGGGCGATCTGATCCGAAATGAAAAGCCTGAACTTCTTATGCATCCAAACGTGACAGACCTTACGGGTAAATTTAACCTTACGGAATTAACTTCCTTTATTAGCCAGGCCAGTAATCCATCGGCCTGGCT
>CAZNRJ010000004.1:0-3748 GCA_964574945.1 uncultured Ohtaekwangia sp.
GCATTTCTTCCTGCGTAGCCGAAAGCTCTTCCATATTTTGACGCAACTCTTCTTCCTGTGCCTTCATTTCTTCATTCACCTGTTGTGCTTCCAGGGCCATTTTCTCTGCATCACGGCCGGCCTGAACCATCTCTGTGATATCCTTCATGAAGCAAACAATTGCATACACTTCGTTTTTCTCGTTTCTCAAAGGCGAATAGGTGTTTACAACATGAATCTCCTTGTCATCCACCAGGAATGTATCGGTCACTTCAAAATGATTTCCTTCCAGGGCACGATGGTAATACGACTTTTGTTTTTCACGTCTCTTGCCTTCCAATACATTCATTACATCAAATTCCTTTTCTACATGAAATCCATTGCTGCGCATTTGGTCTTCATAAGTTTTATTAAAGCTGATTAGCTTGAAGGATTTATCAATTGTGCAGATCGCATCTTTGGATGAATTAAGCACTTCATTTAAGTATTCTTCTTTTGATTGTGCAATCTGAAGCACCCGCTGCATTTCTTCCTGGGTAGCCGATAGCTCTTCCATGTTTTGACGCATCTCTTCCTCCTGTGCGCGCATTTGTTCTGCCTGCACCTGGGTTTCCTCTAAAAGTTTTTTGGTGCGGCTATTCACTTTTACCGATGAGATGGTAGAAGCAATGCTTTCACCAAGCTTTTGAACAAATTCAATTTGATGTGGCAGAATGGTGCTGAATGAGGCGAGCTCCACTACACCGAAAATGGTTTCATCTAACTTCAAAGGAACAATCAACAAGTTCTTCGGTAAGGCTTCGCCAAGACCGGAGGTAATGTGCATGTAGTTACCCGGGATGTCCGACATATAGATTGTATCCTTTTCAAGAATACACTGACCTGTAATTCCCTCGCCCAACTCAATTCTTTTGTTCAGGAATTTTTTTCTGTTATACGCGTAGCACGACACCAATTCAATAAATGTATCTTGTGTATTGTCATCGTTTACCAGGAACAACGCGCCCTGGCTTGCATTCATGTATTTTACAAGATTGCTGATGATGCTATCCGATAGCTCGCTCAAGCTATCATTGCGGGAACGAAGGATGTCTGCAAATTTTGCCAGCCCCTCGGTTGCCCAGTTGCGTTTGTGATCTTCTTCAGCAGCCTGGTTAAGGTTATCACGCATTCTTATAAGCGCTTCTCCCATCGTATCATCCTCGCTCAACAACTCAAACTTGCTTGCGTAATTTCCCTTCCCGATGCTTTCAGCAAATTCAACTTTGGCTTTCAATCCGGTCAGCATATTCTGAATGGCTTCTGCCATGCGGCCAATTTCATCTTTTCCCTTTTTCAGGGTAACCGAAACAAATTTTCCTTTTGAAACCATCGTGATCAAATCACTTAGATCAGCAATGGGCTTGGAAATAGATTTTACGGAAAAATAACTGGCGTAAATTCCAATCAGTATGAACAAAATAATATTACCGGTGTATAAATATGAAAGCAGGTTTGTATAGGATTCCTTTTTTTCTTTGGCCTCCTGCAATAATTGATTTTGCCTGTTTGAAGCCTGCGTGATTAAATTGGTTACGTCTTTATAATTAGGGGTAATCTTGGCGTCCATGGCCGTAATAACTTCATCTACCACAGCATCATCGGCATAAGATTCTTCACTAACTAACAATTCCATAACCGGGACCTGGGCGCTTATGAGCGAGTTGAGAGATCCTATAATCGCACGCGCTTCATCAGCGGCCTTTACATTATCCAGCTTATTGGTGATGGTTAAAAACCGCTCTCTCAGGTCAACGATCTCAATAGCGTGAATGGCCTTTAATTTTTCTTTCTCTTTGATGTTGGGCTGATAGATCCAGTTGTTTGTTAATTTATATGATTCAGATGCCAGCATTTCCAATTCCTTCAACGAAAGCACCATTGGATAATACGCTTCAGATACACTTCTATCAATTTTTCTGTTTTCCCATGCGGTGTACATGCTTACCAGGGTGGTGATAAATGCCAGGCAAATAACCACGGCATACCCTGACATTATTTTTCCTACTATTGAATTCTTGAACTTGCTGAACATGTTGAGTATATTTTATTTTTTGAAAGACCCGGGATAAGTCACACAGGCACACACTTGCATGTGCCTGGTGTGACAATCAACCCCAAACCAAATTTTCGCTTAATTTATTTTACCAAAAGAACTACCTTCACTTTTGCTTTTGCCTCGGCTGTAAGCGATGACGCGTTTACAAAACCAATTGCCCCGGCCTCACCTGCTACGAAGTCAATCATAGCATCATCAGAAGAAAATTTATCCTGTGGTTTCTCGGCATTTTCGTACTGCTTTTGTGTGAAATAGGTTTCCACATCGCTGGCAGACATTCCTAACACAGTTGTGTAAAAAACATCCTGTTCAGAACATTTTGATTTTCTATCGGCAGGCTTGATGTTCTTGTTAATATCCGGCCATCTTTTTTTGATCTTTCTGAGCCAGTATAACTTGGCTTCGCCTATCGTTAGCTTATCAATTGTATTTTCATTGTTTACAATAATGGCTATGTCTGAAGGAGCCGGTGCAAATGCTGTAAGCATCAAGCAGACAAGCGACAGAAGTATAACTATCTTTTTCATGAGTACTAATATTTAATTAATTGATTAGAGTGATTAGAATACAAATGCAAACTGCAGGCGTACTCGGTTGTTTTTAGTTGAGCTTGTAAACCCATCGTCAGTTTTTCCAAATCCGGGAATCACGATGTCTTGATAAAATTGTTCTTGATTTTCAATCTCGTATTCAAGTTTGACAACGAAATTGGAATTGAACTTGTATCGGCCACCCAACGTAACCTGATTAACCTTTACAGGGATTGGGGCAAAGTATAAGTCACCCTCTGTAGTTGATTTCCCTGCCTGAGTATAGTTAAACATCGCATAGGGTGTGAATTTGTCCGTTAACTTATAACCTCCATACACATAATAAGAATGGCTTTTGTAATCACCCAGGTTATCAAACTTGCTTGTCTGGCTAAGGTATTCCGCAATGAATTCCGGTTTCTTTTCTGAGTTCATGTAAGCAACCGAAGCAACAAAAAGTTGTAAATCTCCATTATCGGGCAACGATGCAATGCTGCCGTTAGGATTAGGCTTGCCCTTTTCAATTCTGTCAAACATTCCGGATGCCAAAATCTTAAGACCTTCAATTGGCTCTGCGCCCACCTGCGCTGTTACAGCAACGTGGTTATCTGATTTATCATTAGAACCATAGTATCCAATTCCATTTCCTAAGAAAAGCTTATAGGAAAAGCGGGCGTTGGTCATATCCTCTCCTTCAAACTGCACACCGATATCGCGGTATTGTAATGGTCCGCCTTCACTAATTGGCCTGATGGCGAATGGTCGTTGAATAGTGGGTTGCAACACAAGGCCCATCGTGTACTGGTTGTTCCAGTATCCAATAGGTGTAAACATTTTACCAACCCGCACACTGAAATAATTCTGAATATAGTAACGGGCCATAAGGCGTTGAATTTCAAAATTGTAAGTGTCCTTCGTGTTGTTGAAATTCGCCTCGGCCAAAACCGACAGGCGTTCACTTAATTGTGAAGTAACAAACAATACAAAATTGCCTGTGTTAAAATTGGTTTTACTTTTATGAGTGGAATCACTTGTAATGTACTCACCCAATCCGTTTACTCCATTGAATTTGTTCGTTTCGGTTGTTTTGAAATTGGTAATTTCCGGTTGACCGAAAAAACGAATCTTAGTATCCTGCGCA
>CAZNRJ010000004.1:3758-5776 GCA_964574945.1 uncultured Ohtaekwangia sp.
GCCGGTAAGAGCTCCGCCTGCCAGAATAACCATTGCCATAAATTTTAATTTTGCTTTCATGTTTAAATATTTGTTTAACAATAAATTTTGTGAGTGCAAGATTATTGAACTGCAGAGGAGGGAAATATCACGAATGAGTAAGTGGGGGTACTTTTAAAGTAAGTGGATTACGCAATCGTGAGCACGATTGGTTGTGAAACGGCAAAAATTTTATGAAGAAAATTTTCCCTGTTTACAGGGAGCCAAAAAATATTCTGACCGTAAGGGATAAACTAAAATAAGAATTGGAGAATAGCGGGCTTTAGTTTCCTATTCTTTCAAGGAAGCCTTCTTTCTTCCGCTTTGATACATCAAGCGATTGATCATTATTCATGATCACGTAACCACCCTCGCCACGAATGTATTTTTTTACGGCATTCAGGTTAATCAGGTAAGAATTATGGATTCGATAAAAATTCTGATCGGACAATAGTTCATCATATTCCTTTAATGTCCTGCTTACCAAATACTTTTTCCCGTCACTGGTCACTATTTCGGTATAGTTACTGGAAGCTTCGCAGTAAAGAATATCAGAAACCTTTACAAAAATAAGCCCGTCAAAGGTGGGCAAGGCTAACTTATAGCTTTCGGTTGGCTGTATTCTTAAATTTTGAATAAGATGTTGCAGGCGAAGTGACGTAGTGTCATTCAACTTGGAATTTAACTTTTCAATCGATTGCTTGAGCTCTTCAATATCGATAGGTTTTAGAAGATAGTCTATCGCTGAGAACTTAAATGCCTTAATGGCATATTCAGAATGAGCCGTGGTAAAAATAATTTCAAAGTCAATTTCTTTTATCCGGGTAAGCAGGTCGAAGCCGCTTTCGCGCTGCATCTGAATATCAAGAAAGACTACATCTGGTTTATGTTCTTTAATCGCATGTATGCCTTCATCCACATTTTGGCAAAGAGCACACACTTCAACACCCTCACAAAAATCCTCCAAAAGAATCCGCAGGCTTTCGCGGCTCTTAAATTCATCATCAACTATAATGCCCTTCACCATTGTGTCAAAGATAAGTGCTTTTAAAAAATCCCCTCAGGATTCTATGCTCCCGAATTTAATCATTGCCTATATCTGTTCCCAAAAATTGTAAGATTTGATTCAAAATCGCATAATTTGAAGGCAAAATGAAACGGATTTTAAGAAAGATAACCAATTGGGGAACCCAATACACTGATTCCAGGTCAGAAAAAAGGAATGTAATTATGACTAATTACACTTCGTTGGTTTCTTCTATGGCCTTAGCGCCCTTCATAGCGGCTTTATTTTTTTACTTTGGTTCTAATTCACATGTATTAAACAGGCTTTTGATTGCCATCCTTCTTTTTTTGGTTCCCCTGGCGCTCAACCGGTTTGGCCATATAATACTAAGCAGAATCATATTAAGCTGGCTTACCCCGGTAATCGTCTTTGGAGTCAGCATCCTTGATTTAATGACAGGGGAACAATATTCCTCTTCCTCTTTTGTAGGGCTTCGTCTTTTTCTATTGGCCGGCTTTTGCTTTCCGTTCCTGATTTTCAACTTGAAAAACAAACTGCCTATACTTATAGCCCTGTCTGTTTCGTTGGTTTCTTTTATTTTCTTCGATCAAATTTTTGAATTCTTTGATGTTGGCTTCATACAAATTATCATAAACGACCCGTTCTATAAATTCAATAATATGCGGGCTTTCGTTGCCACCTTTGTTGTTGGGGTAACCTTGTTCTTTCTGAAAAGTGTGGTGGAGAAGAATGAAGAATGGAATCAACAACTTTTAACTGAATTAGAAACAAAAAATAAACTCATTAAGCTTCAGGCAGAAGCAGAGGTTTATAAGTTAAATGAAAAACTAACGAGCAACCTTCAGCAACTTAGTGTAAGTGAAGAAAGGTACCGTTCCCTTTTTGAACACTCTGCTATTGGCATGGCGCTGGTTTCACCGGACTCGAGATGGCTGCAGGTAAATAAGGTATTATGCCAGGTTGTGGGATATTC
>CAZNRJ010000004.1:5786-29472 GCA_964574945.1 uncultured Ohtaekwangia sp.
CTAAAGAAGAACTTTTGTATAACCATTCAAAAGACATTACCCATCCCGAAGACACACAGGGGGATTATGAACTTCAGCAACAACTCCTTCGCGGAGAGCAAGCCACTTTTCAAAGAGAGAAGCGGTATATACATAAAGACGGATCCATTGTTTGGGTTAATCTGAATGCCTCCCTTGTGAAAAATGTAGACGGATCACCCCTTTATTTTGTCGCACAGATCGAGGACATCACGATGGAAAAAAAGGCGACTGAACAATTAATGATCCAGGAAGCCAATCTTAAAGCAACTATCAATAACACAGAGGTGATGATCTGGTCGGTTGATAAAGATTTCAAATTACTCATGTTTAACACTCCGTTTTCGAACTATATATTAAGGAATTATGGGATTCAGGTAAAAACAGGAGCAAGGATTTTCTCTCCCCTTCAATTTCAATCTCCCGTGTTTGATGAGCTGATAAAGAAGTGGGCGCCACTTTATTTGCAAGCGCTGGAGGGCAATCGAATAACTTTTGAAGAAAACCGATTTGGCATTGATTTTCAATATTCCCTTAGCCCGATTATTGAGATGGACAAAGTAATTGGGGTTAGTATTTTTGCCGATAATGTTACCGAACGCGTTGCGCGCGATCGTGAACTGGCGGAGGCAAATAAAAAAATCGGGGAATTGAAATTGATGGCGCTTCGTTCGGTTATGAGTCCGCATTTCATTTTTAATGTACTTAACTCCATTCAGTTTTTCATTGCCAAAAGCGATCGGTTAAATGCCATGAATTACCTGGCCACCTTTTCGAAACTTATAAGAAGCATTCTCTATCATTCTGTTAATAACAAGATTAAACTGGCTGATGAAATAGAGTTATTGCAGAATTACGTTAACCTGGAAATGACCCGCTTTGAAAACAAATTTGCATTCTCCTTATCGGTCGATCCTGAAATTGAACAAGAAGCAATTGTTATTCCTTCGCTATTAATTCAGCCGTATGTAGAGAATGCCATCCTTCATGGTCTCTATAACAAGCAAGGGTATGGTGAATTATCGATACGGATTAATGAGAGCGATGGGATTCTCATTTTCGAGATTGAGGACAATGGCATTGGAAGGAAGGAAGCAATGAAACTAAAAAAGTACAACTTTCCGTCCTACGGATCGATGGGCAGTACCATTACAGAGGAGCGGCTCAAACTAATAAATCAAAGTAACAAATCGTCATTTGAAATTGAGGACCTTGTGAATGAAGACGGATCGTATGGAACGAAGGTAAAAATCAAAATTCCATACGAGCATGTTTGAGGGCATCTCTAAAAAACCTTGTCACGTTGAGCCAGTCGAAACGTAAGAATGATTGCCCTTAATTTTTAAGCCAGATTTTTACGCAGGTACCTTCAGGCTTTTTGTTTTCATCAAACAGGTCAATCACTTCAATAGAGACTTTGTATTGGTTGTTAATAAGGTTGAGTCTTTCTTCCGTAATAGCAGTTCCCAACGATTTGCGGCCTACAAAGTTTTTATCCCTAAATTGTTTCGCAGCTTCGCGCCCTATTCCATTGTCAAGCACTTCAAAAAGAATTGCATCATCTTCTTTATGAATTGATATTTTTAGCGTACCGGATTCCTTTTTATTATACAGCCCGTGAATAATTGCATTCTCCACGTAGGGCTGTATCAACAGGGATGGTATTTCAGTGCCTTTCAAATCCAGCCTTTCATCAATTTCAAAATGGCAATCAAACTTCTCCTCAAAACGAAGTCGCTCCAACGCAATATAGTTTTGAAGTTGCTCAATTTCGTCACTCAATTTTATGGTGTTGCTCACGGAGTGTTCTAATATTCCGCGCACCAGCCTGGAAAATGTAGAAAGATAATTGATAGCATTTTTGCGGTCATTTTGTGCAATGAAGTATTGGATGGAGCTAAGCGCATTAAAGAAAAAATGAGGGTTCATAACCGAACGAAGCGCCATCAATTTGAATTCAACCACTTTGTTAAGGGCGTTTTTAAGGTCCTGGTCTTGCTTTACTCTTTCCGTAATGTCATTTGCAAACACAACAATCCCTATAATTTGAGCTCCGTCTATAATGGGGCTTAGGGAAAACTCAACCGAGCGGCCTTCATAATTCTCAACAATCTGATATTTTTCACCTCTCAATACACGCTCATAACGAGGTGACCAGGTTTTTCTTAGTAACTCTGCAAGGGTTACATCATCGGGTATAATCCTTTCCCCCGGAATAACCTCTGTTTTATAACGAGCCCTAACATATTCGCTAAAGGGTTTGTTGGCCTTAATTATTCTAAACTCCCGATCAACTGACCACACAAGAAGATTTGTATTATTAATGACGGCATAGAGACTGGCCTCGCTTTCCAGTACTTTCTGCTCGGCTATTTTTCCTTCTGTGATGTCCCTGACTACTGCCAGCATGTGGTCTTCACCTTGCAAACTAATTCTCTTTGCAGAAATATTGCCTTTAAAAATAGTTCTGTCTTTTCGCACGAACTCAGTTTCCATAAACACTGCGTTTCCCTTTCCAAAGTATTCCTCGTTAAAAGCCAGCCGGTCTTCCTCGATCGCCCACAGGTTAAAATCAAGAGTTGGTTTCCCGATAATTTCATCTCGTTTATACCCGGAAAGAGGTTCGACATTCCTGTTGCATTCTATAAGAATTAAATCCCGCTCACGAAAGATGAGCATCAGGTCCGGACTTAAATCGAACGCTTTTGTAAATCTTTCTTCCGCTGCCTTTCGGGAACTAATGTCTTTAATTACGGCCAGGATATGTCGCTTGCCTTCAAATTCTAATGTGCTAAATGACAGGAGCGCTTGTATGGTTGTGCCATTTTTCCTTCTCAACTCAGCTTCCATTTCCACGCTGTTGCTTGCATCAAACTGATCGAAAAAATATTGCCTCTCATGCTGATGCACAAAAAAAGTAAAATCTTTAACACTGTTTCCCACAAGCTCTTCGCGTGTGTAGTTAAGCATGGAGAATATCTTGACGTTTATATCAACAATTACCCAATCATCCCTTGGCATCAAAATCATTAAATCAGGGCTTCCATGAAAAGTGCTTGAAAACTTATGCTCACTGCTCTTCAGCCGGGCCTCAGCTTCTTTTGAAAAAGTAATATCATACGTAAGCCCGAATACCCGGGGCGGATTACCCTCAGCAAGCCACCCGCATACACGCGCCCATTTTTGATAACCCAGCGGGGTTTGTATTTTTAAAACAATATCAAACGGATCGAGTTTACCGGCATTGGCTTTCCCGATTAAGTCAGCAACCATAATCCTGCTTGGGGCATCATAATACTGAAGAATAACATCCGGATTTTCTATTGCGTAGCTTCGGTCCAATTCATGGATTTGATAAATCTCATCTGAAAATGTGAATTTTCTTACTACAGGATCATAAACCCAGTTTCCCATCCTGGCAAGATTCTGCAATCGCGAGATGATTTGATCCCGCTCTATAAGATTTTTATTGTTAGATAAAAGTTGTGAATTTACCTGTCGCAATTCTTCTTCCGATGTAGCAAGCTCTTCTTCCCTCTTTGCCAATCGCGTATTAAGTTTCCGCTGCTCAGTAAGTGCGCGGTCAATGTTTTGTTCATGGATTCTTTCCTTCGTTACATCCACCCATCCGCCAATGGCGCGTATCGGATTATCCTCTTTGTCGCGAATAATCATTCCACGATCTATAACATGCGCTATGCTTCCATCCGATTTGATAACCCGATACTCATCATTGTATATTCCATCTGAAGAATGAAGGGCGCTTTTGAAACGATTTGCCGATCTCGCATAGTCATCCGGATGAACATGGTTTACCCAATCGTTTACTGTAAAGTTCTCTTTGGTCAACCCGAAGTCAGCCAGCGTCTTCGTGTCTGCTGTCCAGTAAAGGCGTCCTGATTTAAGGTCCTCTTCCCACATCACTGCATTGGATAGCTCCGAAATAATCTTGAATCGATTTTTATCTTTTTCAAGATCGCGAAGAAGTTCTTTCGTTTTTCTTTCCTTTTGAACGACTTCCGTAACATCTTCCCAAACCCCAACCACACGGATGGCCTTGCCTGTTGCATTGCGAATGATTCCTATTTTATCGCGAATGTAATGCCACTTGCTATCGGCTGCCCTAAACCTGAATTCGCGTACATAGGCATTAATGGTTGGGTCTGCTAATGACTCATAAAATTTCTTTGACGTTTTCTCCTTGTCTTTTGGATGGATTTTTTCACGCCAAAAACTTTCGCTTTTATCTTTAAGAAGTCCAAATTTTTCCAGGTTTGCTTTAGAAGCCACCCAAAAAATTTTACCCGTTTTAAGATTCCGTACCCACGTTATCTCGGAAGAAACCTCAATAATGGCATTAAACAACTCCGGATCGGGCAAAGATTTCTTATTTGTGGTTTTGGAACGCATCTTCAAAAACTTTATTAAATATATTGAAGTGCATGGAATGTTAGTTTCTCGACTAACAAAAAAACCTATATAATGTCAGTCTATTTAATCTATAATAGCTCAACTCGTTTTAAGTATCAGTAAAATACCTTCTTTAGATAAGGCTTCGTATTCAAGCTGATTAATATTAGAGAGCACCAACCCATCGCGTTCCTGCAGCAGTCTGTTTTGCGCTTCAAAAGCGCCACCAATTACAAATACATAAATTCTTTCTTTTGAACCTACGGGCAAAGTTCCGGATTTCCGGCCTTCATACTTGCCTAAGTAAATATGAAATGCATTTTTAACTTTCAATGATTGAAAAATTAATTGAAGCTCATTGAGATGCTGGTCTAATGAAAGCACAATAGGACTTAAGATTGATTCTAAGTTTATGGGTATACGAATGAGCAAAAAAGCAATTAAGTCGTTGCTATATGGATTAGTTAGTGAGAATGTGGTGTCGATGGTTTTGGAAACCAGAAATGCTTCACCTGCAGGCACCGCACATACCATGGTGTCCTCCGATAATCCTAACGAGCCCATCAACGGAATAATCAAAACTGCTGTGTCAGGTGAAAGAGTTTGTTCTAAAGTTTTTCCGCTGCCCAGTGTTATATCCTGAATTTTAACAGTTGCCACTTCGTCTTCAACGAACATAAGATTGGAATGATAAATCTTAGAAGATTCTGTTTGTTCAACACTTCGTTGAGTTGATAAAATTATTCTGGCCTTCGCTTGAGAAGTCATACTTAGGCAATCAACCATTAACTACAATTGTATGGGTAAGTTCATATCCATCTGCTACACTCCCTGTTATGCTTGACATTTCAGTGGATACTCCATCACTAAACACATTATCACTGGCATTAGTGGTGTAGCCACTCATTCCTTTTGTGTAGCCATTGGCAGAAGATCCATTAACTAACGTAACAGCACTGTTTGCTCCTTCCGGAAAAGCAATTTGAGTAACTAATAAAGATGTGCCTGAAGCACTGTAAATGTGAACATGAATATGAGTTGCGCGACCATTATACCAACCGGGAAAAATCGTTGTAAAACCAACCTGCCCGTTACTATCGGTGGTTTGGCGACCGCGCAAAAAATGAACAGCTGTAAAATTGGCAGCCTGCATGCCCGTGCCTCCATACTCAGAATAATATCCATCCTTGTCGCAATGCCAGATGTCTACAATCGCACCAGCTAAAGGAGTGCAGCTTGCATTTTTGTTTTGAACTGTTATGGTAACGGATAGATTAACTCCCGTCCGATCGCTCCGAATGTCGGCCATTACCAAAGAAGATGGGCTCTTCGTTGGGAAAGGCCCGGCTGTTTCAGAGGCGGTTGTTGTACAGGCGCCTGTTGAATCCGGATTCACATCCTCACTTGAACATGACATTAAGAACGGAAGGGCACTAAACATGCCCAGTGTTTTTAGAAATTCTTTTCGTTCCATACAAATTGGTTTAAAAGTATAATGGTGAAACTCATGTAAAAGTACGTGAGTGTATGCAAATAGATTGCCATTTGCGATAAGAGGAATTCATTCTGCGATGAATGACTTAGAATTGCTACTTAAACACAGCAAAGAAATTATTTGCGTAGCTATCTCCTATTGGGATTTTAGCATTGCCCAACTGGATAATTTTATTGCGTACGCTTTGAATCTTTTTGAGAGGAACAATAAAAGAACGATGCACTCTGATAAAATCCGTTGCCGAAAGTTGCTCCAGCATTCCTTTCATGGTCATGCGTGTGATCAGCATTTTGTTTCCCGGTAAGTGAATCTTCAGGTAATCGGCCAGGCCTTCAATAAAAAGAATTTCCTGCAAAATGACTTTATGAATGCTATAATCAGCCTTAATAAAAATATGTTCGCTCGCCTGTTTGTCTCTATGTTTGCTGAACTCGAAATATTCCTTTGCTTTGGTGACTGCCGCTGAAAAACGCTCGAAAGAATAAGGTTTCAATAAATAATCAATAGCATTTACTTCAAAACCTTCAAGCGCGTATTTACTATGGGCTGTAGTAAATATTACCATGGGCGGATTAACAAGCTCTTTGTAAAAATCTAACCCGGAAATACTCGGCATCTGAATATCCAAAAGGAGCAAGTCAATTGAATTTTGTTTCAAATAAGTTTTTGCATCAGTTGGATTAGAGAATATTTTTTCAAGAACAACAAAGCTCACGTCATTACAATATGCAGTTATTATCTCTAATGGTAAAGGTTCGTCATCAATAGCAATGGCACGAATCATAATAGATTGATGGTTAGTATGACCTTAAAGTTCTTTTCATCTTCATCTATCGCCAACACATGCTTTCCCGGATACAAAAGTTGCAGTCGTGCTTTCGTATTCTCAATCCCCTTCCCACTGGCCTCACTAAGATTGAGCAAAGGAACCTTATTATTATCAACATGTAGTGTAATGGTCCCTTCCTCCAATCGAATTAAAATAGAGATAATCGAATCAGTTTCTGGACTAACGCCATATTTAAATGCATTTTCAATAAACGGCATGAGATTATGAGGGGCAATCTCAACTCCAAGCGTACTACCAATAAATGAATAACTCAGTGTTGTATTCTGTGGGAGTCTTATTTTTTGAAGTTCGATATAATCATTGATGTAACTGATTTCCTTTTCAAGTGGCACAAAAGTATGGGCGCTTTCAGTAACCACATAGCGCATGATACCCGAAAGTTTTAACATGGTAGCCGCTGTGAGCTGCGCCCTTTCGCGTAAAGCAAGTGCGTAAATTCCGTTTAGCGTATTAAATAAAAAATGAGGGTTCATCTGAGCCTTGAGGTAAACCAATTCATCTTGCTGCTTTCCTATTTCGATCTTCAATAATCTACCTTGTACGCGAAGGAGTAATGAGAACAACACCACTGCTACAAATAACACAATATTATGTTGCGCCTCATTCAGAAATGAACTGTTGAATGGACCTGGTGGGCCTGGAGGCCGGTGCTGAAAATCAGGAGAGCCATTCATAGGGGGTGGCTTCATCTGTCCGGTTAATAATGACGGCAAATAAATAACTACAATAAACGCAAGGCAAATAAGTAGCAAATACAAAGCATACTTTCTCTTAAAATAAAAAGCCGGAATAAGACCATAATAATTAAGATAGAAGAAACCCAACATGCCGAGGCTAGCTAATAAGTTGCGCACCATAGGCATGCTCATTTCAAACAATGTTTCATGCTGAGGGCGCGGGGACAGCACCAAGGGTAAGGCAAGAAAAAAAACTGCCCCAACTATATTATACACGAGTGTTCTATTAACCTTCACGCAACATCAAAGATAACAGAACCAATGCGCTAATTTCTCAATTGCGATGAAGAGGCAATTTTTATAGAGTAATCTGCCCTATTCACAATTATCTAATTTCTAATTGGACTTGAGTATGTTCGGTTTAAAGCCAGAAGTAATAAAATAGAAGCTGAATAAAATGCTGTCAATCGTATCCAATTCAAATTTTTCCACAACTGCATTCGTTCAAGCAGGTCAGAGTCTACAATATCCACATTAAAATCAGTTTCAATGATTGCTCCTGTTTCAGGGGCGAAATATGAAAATGTTGCCATGGTTATGCAGCAATCAATGGCAAAAGAGCCGAGGAGTAATTTCCTTCGTAAAGGAGATTTCCAGTTTAATACAATAGCCGCTATAAAAAGTAAAATCGTAACGGGCCGAAATAAAATCCAAAATCTAACTGGGTTAAATCCATAATCTCCCTGCATCATCGATAATGACTTTGGTGGGGCACTGGCTACTACTGTGGTGATTGTTAATTGTTCGTAGTTGCCGCCTCCCAGCATGACAATGTAAAATAGAGATAGTAAAAACAATGTAAAAGTAGCCAATTGAGGTCGCATAGATTCATAATTTTTTCATCTTAGACTTGAATCTTCCAGAGTTGGTTACTGCTTCCTCTTTTTCTTTTTAAACTCGTCATCAATCATTCCAGCTTCATATAGCAAGGCCCGAACCTGAGGCTCATTGATTTGAGCCAACGATTTAAAATACATGCAATACACTTGCTTGCGCCCCTCAGCCAGCAACACATGATCTTCATTGGCCATCAGGTTGCCCTGGCAAAACCCCAGTACAACTAACTTTTCAGGATCTATTTTTTTAGGTTCCCACTGAACGGAGGATGGCCAGATGTAGCAAATCATCCTGTTCCGTCTGTAAAACGGAACTCCATACGAATTTTTTTCTTCTGCTTTTGGCAGGCTATCAAGAATAATTGAGCGTAACCTTTTTACAATTATTTGCTCAGCCTTAGGAAGTTCCTCAATTACTTCTTCAACTGATGCGTTTAATTTTGGTGTGGCCATCAAACAAAAGTAATAACCGTTTTGACATCCCTATGTCAGCAGGTCAGCGCATAGCCTTTTCAAGCCTGTTCTTTTTTACATTCGCCTCCATGGCCTGCAGTTTTTGACCATAATGTAAACTGGCATTCACCTCATACCCAAACAGGAGAATCAACGTTATCAGCTGAATCCAAATCATCATCGCGATAAGCGCACCGATGGAACCATACACTTTATTATAGCTGCCGAAGTTGGTAATATAAAATGAGAATCCATAAGAAACTAAAATGATGGCAATCGTAGCAAGCAATGAGCCGATGGAAAAAAAACTCCAGTTGTAATGAACCGCGGGACCAAAGTAATAAATGAATGAAATCGCGATAAAGAATACAATGAAGATCACGATAAAGCGAAGCAGAAACAACAATTGAATGGTGTAGCCATCCACATTTAATGAACTGAACTGGGCCAGGTTGGCGATCATATAATTGAGAACAAGCTGCCCCACGATCAACAACGTTACAGCCAGCAGGATAACTACCGCCAACATAAAGGTTAATCCTGTTGCCGTAAGCCGCATTCGAAACGGATTTCTCTTTTCGACTGTGCGATAGCACGCATTGAATGCCCGCATAAGCGCCATCATGCCGTTAGTAGCCAGGTATAGTGCAAATACAAAACCAATGGTAAGCAGGCCGCCCCGCTGATTACTTACTATATCAAGCACCGTAGTGGAGATCGTATCATTCATGCTCGCGGGCAGGTAATCGCCCATAAACTCAATGATAGCCGCGCGATTAATCGTTGAAAAAAATTTGTTGATATACGGAATAAGCGTAAACAAAAAAATGATAGCCGGGAATGTGGCAAGAATAAAATTATAAGCTACCCCATTGGAACGATCCATAATTTCGTCCTCGTTGATATTATGGAAAAATATTTTTAGAAACTTGTAAAGTGAAAGGTTGCTGTATCTTTTAAATTTAATCCTCTTAAGCCAATGCCTTCCGGTGCGGGCACCCGAATATTCAAGAATCCGTTTGCGGGTAATATACTTCATGTAAAGTAAGGCTTCAGTATATTTTGAAATACTTCCGGGGGGCGGCACGGTTTCCCGGATTTTTTATCCACAAAAGCAAGTAACGTTTCGCCCTGATGGATCAACGCACTCGCACCGTTAAAGATTTCGTATTCAAATCTGATACGCACCGTTGGCTTTTCGCGAATGGTGGTTACAATTTTCAAATGATCATCGTACAATGCTGCCGACAAAAATTTCGATTTGTTCTCCAACACAGGCATCATCACTCCCATCGCTTCCAACTCCTTGTAGGTAAGCCCTAATTGTCTTAAACTTTCTACACGCGCCACTTCATAATACATGGCGTAGTTTCCATAATACACATAACCCATTTGGTCGGTCTCACCATATCGCACGCGTATGTTGGTTTCGGATGTGTACATTATTTTTTCTTCTGGGCGGCTATTTTCATTTCATTTGTTAGCGCTTTCTGGTAGCGGCTGGCATTTCTGTTGTGCTCAGTTAATGTGCTGGCAAAATTGTGATAGCCTGAAAAATCTTCGCGTGCGCACATATAAATGTAATTATGCTTTTGATAATTTAACACAGCATCAATCGTTGCAATTTGGGGCATATTGATGGGGCCCGGTGGCAACCCGGCATACATATATGTATTATAAGGCGAATCTATTTCTTTGTGTTTGTTGAGCACGCGCTTTATCGTGAAGTCTTTTGCAGCAAATACCAGGGTTGGATCAGCCTGCAGCGGAATATTTTTCTTTAGCCTGTTAATATAGAGTCCGGCAATAATGTCGGCTTCCTCATTCTTTATACTCTCAGCCTGCACAATGGAAGCTAACGTGGAAATTTCCAACGGGGTAAATCCCAATGCCTGGGCTTTAGCTAAACGGTCATCATTCCAGAATTTTTTATATTCGGCATGAAAACGTTCTATCAGTTCACCGGGCGACACATTATAATACACTTCGTAGGTATTGGGCAAAAACATGCCTATGATGTTTTCTTTATTGAACCCTTCCGTATTTGTTTCTACAAAATCATTCAATGCCGTATCAAACTCTGCAGGTGTTACTCCAATGTTTTTGGTGATTTTCTCGCCAAGCTCTTCCACCAATCTCACATTCGTGAATGTAACCCTTTCTGCCTGCCTCATACCCGCACTTAGCACACCAATGGCAGCAAGGTTTGTCATGTTTCTCTGCAATGCAAACCGACCCGGTTGAATTCGTTTATCGTAACCTTTTAGCCTTGCCAAAAAACTAAACGAAACCATATCATTTACAAACCCGGCCTTTCCAAGCTCTTCCTGAATTTTTCGAAACGTATCATCCTTATGGATAATGAACAAGCGGTTGTCCTTATCTACCAGGATATTAGGTGTATACAAAATCTGGTACCCGTAAAACACAAATGTGATCAGCAAGGTAGATGCCACCAGGAAAAAAGCGAGCTTCGTTTTAGATACTTCGGCCATATATAAAATAGGAGTTCAAATTTACGAAACTGCCACGAACCTGCCTACCACAGGCAGGTGCACGAATTAATAATAAGCGGTGAAGAGATTGGAGAAGTAACTCTCAATATTATAATTAGAGGTAAAATCGGCTTATACATGTTGAGGACATGTGTTAAATGAATACCATAAAAAAATCTTAAATTTGACAGTAAACTATTCAATATGAGTACCATTGAAATAAAATCAGACCTGCATAAAATCCTTGATAAAATGGAAAATGAGCAACTGCTAAGGACAGTTTATGACTTTCTGAAACAAAGTGAAAATCAGGAAGAGGCACAGATGTGGAAGACCTTAACAGAGGAACAGAAAAGTGAAGTTTACTTATCATACGAAGAATCCCGTGACGACAAAAATCTTATTAACTGGGAGGACTTAAGAATGAAATTTTGATGCAGGTTTTTGTAACCCCGCGGGCAGAAAGAAACTTCGATTCTATTATAGCGTACAAATTGAAAGTGGCGACATTCGGGGATTTCAACTATCCCCTCATACAAGGATACTTTACAGGATTAGGGATGAAAAAATTATTGTCCTCGCATTTTTTGATGTAAGGCAAGATCCAAAGAAAAAATTCACTTAACTCACAGTTGCCTGTTAGCTGCGTTTTTAAAAACATACTCAATGCCTGCCGAATTCCTTGCCATCCATCCCATCGATCCGGAACCACGCAAAATTGCACAGGTGGTTGAGGTCTTAAAAAAGGGTGGCGTCATTATTTATCCAACGGATACGATTTATGGAATTGGGTGCGATTTGATTAACCGAAGGGCGGTAGAAAGGTTATGCACAATCACCCAGGTTAAACCTCAAAAACTGAACCTCTCATTTATTTGTAACGATTTAAGTCATATCTCAGAATACGTGAAACGATTGGATACCCCTGAATTCAAAATCTTAAAAAAATTATTGCCGGGTGCATTCACGTTTATCTTTGAATCGAACAGTAACGTACCCAAGATTTTAAACGTAAATAAGAAGACGGTGGGAATTCGAATTCCTGATCATCCTATTCCGCTGGCATTAGTCAGGCTACTGAACAATCCATTAATTACTTCGTCTATTAAGGATGATGATATAATAAAAGAATACACGACCGACCCGGAAGAAATTTATGAAGACTTTAAACACCAGGTAGATCTTGTGATCGATGGCGGGCCGGGCGGAAACATTCCTTCTACCATTGTTGACTTTACAAGTGGCGAGCCTGAAATAATCCGCCAGGGGCTTGGAATATTTTATTGATGGTCCACTGTCAGTTTGACTTTCTCTATTCGACTTCTATAAACTCAGTCTGACATTAGTTTAGTTATTTTGCATGGAGCCCTTAATAAAAATATAAGACTTGAAAACGGCACTGATAGAACTTCATTACCTTCCTTCCCTCGAGTACTTCTGTGCGCTTCAGGATTATTCAAGCATTCAAATCGAAAAGCACGAACATTACGTAAAGCAAAGTTACCGCAACCGATGTTACATAAATACAGCACAGGGAATTGAAATGTTAACGGTTCCGTTGACAAACAAACATGGTAAAGTACCGATCAACGAAGTGAAAATTGACTACCGTATTAAATGGCAAAACAATCACTGGCGCACCATTGAATCGGCTTACCGAAAGGCGCCCTTCTTCGAATATTATTCGGATGACCTGAAAGAAATAATGTATGGTGATCACGTTTTTCTCTTCGATCTCAATCTCGCCCTGCTGTCATTCTGTCTGAAAAGCATTTCCTTTCAGCCTGGGCTTTCGGTTAGTGTGACGTACGAAAAAAAAACCGAAACACCTTTTCATGATCTGCGATCGTTGATTCAAGCCAAAATACCATATTCGGAGCGACCGTTCTACAAACCTGTGCCTTATTACCAGGTCTTTGGCAATCATTTTGCAGGCAACCTGAGCCTGATCGATCTCCTGTTTTGCGAAGGACCCCGGAGCGGTTCCCTAATCCTTGCCTCACGGAATAAAGGTTGAACAAAAAAAATCCAGATCATGTTTAATAACCGTTGGATTAGTAGTTTTTAATTACCAATCTAGGGTCGTGAAGCAGTTGGAATTATCACAGGTAAAACTTTACATTTACAATACTCAAGAATATGCCAAATATGGAAGCAAAATTTTCTAACCGGGTTAAAGAAGTAATTTCCTTGAGCCGGGAAGAAGCATTACGATTGGGGCACGATTACATCGGCACCGAACATCTCCTTTTGGGGATGATTCGCGAAGGTGAGGGTGTAGCCGTAGGTGTTTTAAAGAAGCTGGGAGTGCCGTTGGAGGAACTGCGTGGCGAAATAGAAAAAATATCGAAAGGCACAGCAACACACGAGATTAAAAACCTGGCAAACATTCCGTTGACCCGCGCCTCAGAAAAAGTGTTGAAGATCACTTACCTCGAAGCAAAAATATTTAAAGCCCAGTTGATTGGCACCGAACATTTATTGTTGTCAATCCTGCGCGATCCCGACAACTTAGGCACACAAATCTTAAACAAGTTTGATGTTGCCTATGATGTGGTGAAAGAAATGCTGGAATACCAAAATGATCAACCTACATCTGCTTCCGATACAGACGATCCGGATGATGACTCTTCCAAAATGTTTGGAAGTGCCGCCAACCCGGGCAGCGGAAGCAAGGAGAAAAAAGGAACTGAAAAATCACGTACCCCGGTGCTTGATAATTTCGGGCGTGATTTAACCAAGTTAGCGGAAGACAACAAGTTGGACCCTATCGTTGGTCGCGAAAAAGAAATTGAACGCGTAGCTCAAATCCTGAGCCGCAGAAAAAAGAACAATCCAATTTTAATTGGTGAACCAGGCGTAGGTAAAACGGCTATTGCCGAAGGTCTTGCCCTGCGCATCATTCAAAAGAAAGTTTCGCGCGTACTTTTTGGCAAGCGCGTAGTTACGTTGGACCTCGCTTCATTAGTTGCCGGCACAAAATACCGCGGTCAGTTTGAAGAGCGCATGAAGGCCGTAATGAATGAACTGGAAAAATCGGCTGATGTAATTCTCTTTATTGATGAATTGCACACCATAGTTGGGGCCGGTGGCGCTTCTGGTTCACTGGATGCATCAAATATGTTTAAGCCTGCGTTGGCGCGTGGCGAAATACAATGTATTGGTGCCACTACGCTGGACGAGTATCGTCAGTACATTGAAAAAGATGGGGCGTTGGCGCGCAGGTTCCAGATGGTAATGGTTGATTCTACTTCCGTAGATGAAACAATCCAGATCCTGGAGAACATCAAAGAAAAATATGAAGACCATCATCACGTAAATTATACCAAGGAGGCGCTTGAAGCGTGTGTGAAGTTATCGGATCGTTACATCAGCGATCGCTTTCTTCCCGACAAGGCGATTGATGTAATGGACGAAGCGGGTGCGCGTGTTCACATCAACAACATTCATGTGCCTGAAGATATTGTGAAGTTTGAAGAGGCTATTGAAGATGTGAAGAAAGAGAAAAACCGGGTGGTGAAAAGCCAGAAATATGAAGAGGCTGCACAACTTCGCGACAAAGAGAAAAAACTGATCGAACAACTTGACCTGGCAAAGGCGCGCTGGGAAGAAAAAACCCGCACTGAAAAATATACCGTTACCGAAGACAACGTAGCCGATGTAGTGGGTATGATGACGGGCATTCCGGCAAACCGGATCGCTCAAAAGGAAAGCAATAAGCTGTTGGGCATGGGCGATCAATTAAATGGTCGTGTGATTGGCCAGGATGAGGCCATCCGGAAATTGACCAAGGCAATTCAACGCACACGGGTAGGATTGAAAGATCCCAGAAAACCAATCGGTTCTTTTATTTTCTTAGGCCCTACCGGTGTTGGAAAAACTGAACTCGCCAAAGTATTGGCTTCATACTTATTTGATAAAGACGATGCGTTGGTGCGCATTGACATGAGTGAGTACATGGAAAAATTCTCTGTGTCGCGCTTAGTGGGTGCGCCTCCCGGGTATGTTGGGTACGAAGAAGGTGGTCAGCTTACTGAAAAAGTCAGACGCAAGCCTTATTCAGTTGTTTTGTTAGATGAAATAGAAAAAGCTCACCCGGATGTCTTCAACATTTTACTCCAGGTGTTGGATGATGGAATCCTTACCGATGGCCTGGGCCGCAGGGTAGATTTCAGAAATACAATCATCATCATGACCTCCAACATTGGCGTGCGCGACTTGAAAGACTTCGGAGCCGGTATTGGCTTCACCACTGCCGCCAGGCGCGACAATGATGAAGAGGTGATGAAGTCAACGATTCAAAGTGCACTGAAGCGCGCGTTCAGTCCTGAGTTTTTAAACCGGTTGGATGATGTAATTGTGTTTAACACGTTGCAACGCGAACACATTCATAAGATCATTGACATTACGCTGGGCAAATTGTTTGCCCGCATTTTCACATTAGGATTTCATGTTGAGCTTACCGAGAAGGCAAAGGACTTTTTGGCGGAAAAAGGATACGATCCTCAATTTGGAGCACGGCCGCTAAACAGGGCGATCCAGAAATATTTGGAAGACCCGGTAGCGGAAGAAATACTAAAAGGTGAAATCCCTGAAGGCGGAACCATCATTGCCGACTACGAAGGCACGGGTGAAACGCTCACTATAAAAGCCAGGAAGCCAAAAGCTCCCTCGAAAGAGAAAAAGAGTGAATAAAAAAAGGCGGGGCAACCCGCTTTTTTTGTTTGGAGATTGGTAGCCGCTGATTTACAGTATGATAAATTAGATTCTTAGTGTCTAAAGCTCAATTACACAAAATTGTATGCTATTTGGTTGCAGCTATTTGGCTAATTAATGGACTTCTCTGTAAAGTTCTTAACCTGGTTCCGAGGCATGAGCAGATTGTCTCTAGAATTTTAAGTGACAATCATTCAAGGATTCTTACAATACTAATTGGGCTTTCTGAAATAGGAATGAGTGTTTGGATAGTAAGCGGGTTTAAGAAGAGGTTAAATTCCTTGCTGCAAATTATGATTGTGGCTATAATGAATATTTTGGAATTCATCCTTGTTCCTGATTTATTACTTTGGGGTAAGTTTAATTCAGTTTTTGCCTTTATCTTGATACTTGTTATCTATTATAACGAGTTCTATCTAAATCCGAAATTGTCAAAAAAGTGATTATGCTTTCATTGCTTAAAAATCATCCCTTTGCAGTGGAGGCTTTTTTTGAAAACTCTTTTGTTTTAACATTTGCAGTTCCAAAAGAACAGCTACAACCATTAATCCCGGAATGCCTTACCTTAGATCTCTTCGATAATAAGTGGGGCTTTATAGCGATTGCAATGGTTCAAACCAGGGGGCTTAGGCCTAAAGGCTTTCCGCGATTTTTTGGCAATAACTTTTTTTTGATTGGCTATCGGATTTTTGTAAAATACTCAAGTGCAACCGGTAAAAAATTACGGGGGCTTTATATTATCAAATCCGAAACAGATCAAATAAAAATGGAATTTCTGGGTAACATCTTTACTCATTACAACTATACCACAACCGATATTGAACAAGTTGTCGAAAAAAATAAGATAGAAATAAGATCGAAGAAATCAGCTTTTAATGTTACAATGGAAAGAAATGATACTGAAATTCCTTTGCCTGAAAACTCCCCTTTTAGTTCCTGGAAAGAAGCCAGAAGATTTGCTGGACCTTTACCCTTCACTTTTAATTATGACACAAATACGAAAGAGGTTTTAATTATTGAAGGGGTAAGACAAAATTGGATTCCAAATCCAATAAAGATAACTCAGTATAATTTTTCATTCATTGATTCACTGAGACTTGATGGCGTTGTACTCGCCAATGCTTTTGTAATTAGTGACATTCCTTACTATTGGAAGAAGGGTAAGAAGGAGCAATGGAAAAATTAAGAAAGCGATTTCAAGGAACCAGGAATATCATACGCTTCAACTGGCATTATTATGTTATTGCTTTTATTATGGTAATTGTGTTGCAGGTGTCCACAATTTATTTAAGCGAAAATTTTGCAATTTATCCCTCCATCTTTAGTTTTTTAATCGCCCTAACAATTATAATCTCTTTATCAGTTTCATGCTATGTTTATGATCTATCGGGTTTGTATCAGCTCAACTGGCTTAATAATTTAAACATTGGAGAGAAGAGCAACGTGGTTAATATCAATGCAGGCTTTGATGAAACAAGTGATTTATTAAAAAATAAATTCAAGTTTGTCAACCTGACAGTACTTGATTTTTATGACCCCAAAAAACATACTGAAATCTCCATAAAGCGAGCAAGAAGATTGTACCCTACTTTTCCGGGAACAAAACAGGTTTGTACATCTAATCTACCATTAGAAGATAAATCAATAGATGCTGTAATTGTAATGTTCTCCGCCCATGAAATCAGAAATTTCACTGAACGAGTTAAATTTTTTGAAGAACTTAGAAGGGTTATCAAATCAAACGGTCAAGTGATTGTTACCGAACATTTAAGAGATATGGCCAATTTTCTTGCCTATAACATTGGTTTCTTTCATTTCCATTCCAAATCAACCTGGATTAAAACATTTGAGTCTGCCGGACTTACAATCCATTCTGAGACAGAATACACACCCTTCATTACCACATTCATTCTAAAGAATCATGGAGTTTCATATTAAATTGATAGGAGCTTTACTAATTGCTTTGGGATTACTTCACGCAGTCTTCCCAAAATATTTTAATTGGGCAATGGAGCTAAATTCAATTAGCTTAATCAATCGACAAATGATGTACGTTCATACTTTTTTCATCGCTTTAACAGTGTTTCTCATGGGGCTTTTATGTATAACCTCCTCAACTGAACTTATTGAAACAGCACTTGGAAAAAGAATAACACTTGGCTTTGGGATATTTTGGGCCACAAGACTAATCATTCAATTTTTTGGATATTCCTCAAAACTCTGGAAAGGAAAATTATTCGAGACGACAATACATACTGCCTTCTCAATTCTATGGACTTACTTAAGTTTTGTTTTTTTGTGGTCTGCTTTGGCGTAATCCGTGAACCTGTGTCATTCTTCTGGAACCTATCTCAAAATACAATCCAGTTTTAGTAAGGCTTGGAGAACACTCGCTCAGTGGGATTTTAAGCTGTGGATTTATTGTTTAGACCATGTTTTATCCAGGTGATCTTTCACCGCTCGTAGCTGAGTGAGCGGAGAATAAAAACCTTTACTCCCGCTATCGGAATTAAACCAGATGCCATATATCCCATGCTGCCAGTAGTTTTCCAGCCATGGAATAATACCTTGTGTTGGTATAGAGAGCGTTCGCACCGAACCATCTGTTTCCAATAATTTATTTTCACGGGCAAATGCGGTCAGCTTCTGATTGTCGGTAAACGCGCGAATCATATCCTGCCCGTTGCAAATGTCAGCGCGTGATGCAATGTAAGGCTGGGGCTGGGCTGCCGGGCCGCGTGCAATAAATAGCCAGCTTGCCAATGAAAATGTGTTACCCCATAACTCATTGAGTTCCGGTATGCCCGCGCCTGGCGCGAAGGCTTTCTTGCAGAGCGTGTCAAAGTCAGCATTCATGCTTACTAAGTTAACAATTAACCTATGGAACAAAAACTGATAGAAGCCATCTTCTCAGTAACTCCCCAGATATTTGCGCAAAAACCATTCAGCCGAAATCAGCGCAAGCAACAAAAAGAAAACCCACTTCAGGTTGATTAATTGGTTGAACGTTTCTTCGGAGTGAATAAGGCTGGCCACTTTTGTTTGCTGAAGGTCTGTTGCTAACTGATTTGATTGATCAGCTTTATAAAATTTACCTCCCGTTTCCGAAGCAAGCTTTCGAAGCAAGCCAAAATCAGCTGTCAGGTTCTGGGCTTCCAGGTTTTGGGTCTTTACTAAAAACTGGCCATTCACTTCTTCGGTTTTTCCATTCAACGTGGTAGATGCTTTGAACCGGTAAATCCCTTCTTTCAATCCGCCCATCCGGTAGCGCGAACTACCCGGGCTGGTTACATAACTATAATTGGAAACTTCACCTTTCTCATTTCGAACTTCAATGCGAATGGTATTTCCATACACCAGCTCAAACAAATCGTTGTACACCTGGCTTTCAATCACCACGGGCTCTGCATCCGAAAATTCATTTTGTAATGGAAAGACGCGAAACTTTCGTTTGTCTTCAAGGGTGCTTAGGTACTGGATAAGTTTAGAAAACAATTCGTCAAAGAATACTGTGTTACCTGTATCGGCAAACTCATTTAATCGCCAGCGCCACATGCCCTCGCCAATCATTACAGCAATTTTCCGGTTGTTATCAGGCCATGTCATTAACATGGGCCGGTCGGTTGTAATGCTACCAATGCGTTGATATAACAGCACACTGGCCGATGGCGGATACGAGAATTTTCCAAACGGAACATCAGCCGGTGGATAGCGCGCAAACACGCCATTGCTGTTTTCAGAAAATCCAAAGTCGCGAAAGCTGTTATTGATCACCGGTGTAACATCATCCCACTGGCCCTTAAACGATTCGAACTGAATGGGTATATCATTCTGTTGCAATTGGCGCAAGTTCGTGTTGCCTCCAATCATAAGCATGACCGATGAATTACTTTTATAGAGATTCTTAAACAAGGCCGCAGTTTTTCCAAACTGATCAACCGCCTGGTGAAAAATATACAGTTCGGCACCACCGGCTGTTAACAGGGCTGGATCGGCTTCGGCAATGCCCGGAATATGAAGGACAAATTCGTAGTTAGAGTTTTTCTCCACCACCGTTTTCATTGCTTTGATATCCGGATGCGGAGCAGGCGCAATCATCACAATTTTTTTCCTGCCTTCCACTACTTCAATAAACACACTGGCAGCATTGTTCCGTTTATTGCTTTCCCCATCAACAGGTTTTACCGAAACATCATAACGCTGAATTCCTTTTTCTGTCGCATCCAATTGAAAATCAAAATCAAGAAATGATTTATCAGTGGAATTTTTTTGAAGTGTGGAAATCGATTTGCCGTTCTTCAGCACAGAAACAACAACTTCCTGATTCTGCAACCCCTGCAACACTACCTGTGCACGAATCGGGAATTTATTTCCCTGGTAGGCCACTTTATTAAAGGCAACATTTTTTAATACCAGGTCAACCCGGGCAATGGAGTCACCAATTCCCACCGTGTAGATTGGCATCCGCACGGGTGTGTACAATGGCGACAATCCCGAATTATAAATTCCATCGCTCACTAAAATTATTCCCGCAAGGTTTCGTCCCTCATGCTCTTGAATTACATGCTGAATGCCTCTATTAAGATCGGATGTTGGTGCAGTGTATGAAACTTCATCTATCGTATTTCCATTAAGGTCATTCCATTTTACTTCATAGCCGTCCTGTTGCAAAGATTTTTGTACCTGATCAAGTTGTGCAGTTATTTGAATTCGCGCAGTTGAATCCATCACTTCAGCTACTGAGCTGGATGAATCAATTAAAAATACCCAAGCCGGTTTTTCAAACTGATTGGTGATTAGCTTAATAACCGGGCCCAATAATAAAATGGCCAAAAAGAAAACAAGGACAGCGCGCAACCCGAACAAAACCTGGTTGATACGCTTACTCCAGGTGTGTTTGGAACGATACAGGACATAGGCGTAACCCAGGGCAATCGCTGCGCACAAAAAAATAAACATCGGGGAAGACTCGAACAGCAAGTGTTGCATTGGCATTATTTTTTTAGTTGACAATTGACAACAGAATGAATTGACAAATGATTGACCTTGTCAATTGGTTAGTTGTCGATTGTCAATTTATTTTCATCAGTAATTATACTTCTTATCCCACAATCTCTTCAAATAATTTCGGAGTTCCTCCTCGCGTGGATTTTTTCCCGGCTCGTAAAACTTAGTTTCCTTAATGGCATCGGGCAGAAACTCCATCGCTACAAAGTTATTACGAAAGTCATGCGCATATTGATAGCCTTTTCCATAGTCGAGGTCTTTCATCAATTTAGTCGGTGCATTTCGGATGGACAACGGTACCGGAAGGTCACCGGTTTCTTTCACCGTTTGTAATGCTTTTCCGATGGCCGCAACCGCTGAATTACTTTTAGGTGAGCAGGCCAGGTAGGTTGCACATTGCGACATGATAATTTGCGCTTCGGGGTAACCAATCATGGTAACGGCTTGAAAGGTGGTGGTAGCCATCACCAACGCGGTAGGATTGGCATTGCCAATATCTTCCGATGCAAGGATCACCATCCTTCGGGCGATGAATTTTACATCCTCACCGCCTTCAATCATTCGGGCTAAATAATACACAGCTGCATTGGGGTCGCTGCCGCGGATGGATTTTATGAATGCTGAAATAATATCATAATGCTGTTCACCACTTTTATCATAAATAGCAATGTGTTTTTGCGCTACCTGCATTACCAACTCATCGGTAATTTCAACATCCCCTGAAACCGATTCGCTAATAAGCTCCAACAGGTTCAAAACCTTGCGTGCATCGCCACCGGAAATATTGAGCAACGCCTGATGTTCCTTTACATGAATCTTTCGCTTTTTCAGTTCAATATCTTTTGTTAACGCCTGATTGATTAATTTAATAAGATCGTTTTCTGTAAGAGCTTTGAGCGTGTACACCTGGCATCGCGAAAGCAAAGCCGAATTAACTTCGAACGAAGGATTTTCAGTGGTGGCGCCAATTAAGGTAATCGTGCCTTTTTCAACAGCACCCAATAAAGCATCTTGTTGTGATTTATTAAACCGATGGATTTCATCAATAAAAAGAATCACCCGGCTTGCCCTTCGGGCCTGGTCAATTACCTCGCGCACATCTTTTACACCGGCACTTACTGCGCTCAACATGTGGAAAGGTCGCTTTACTTCGTTGGCAATAATATTAGCAATGGTTGTTTTGCCTACTCCGGGTGGCCCCCACAAAATCATTGAAGGAACATTCGTTGTTTCTACTGCGCGCCTGATAATTCCCGTTGGCCCCACAAGATGTTCCTGTCCAATCAGGTCTTCCAACCGTGATGGGCGCATACGTTCTGCGAGCGGAGAAGTAGAATTTATCAGCATTTATATCTTTAATAAAACCGTAAGCGCACGTATAACCATAGTTAAAAGGAAAGTTTTTTTATCGTGCCAATTGCTTTTTCCAACATACTGTCATCAAAATCCAAATGCGTAACCAATCGGATTTCCTGCGCCCCAAACTTGATCGCCTTGATTTGTTGTTCGGCCAGTTTAGATAAAACCTTTTCGGGAGTTATTTGATCGGGCACCGAAAAAATTACAATGTTTGTATCCACGGGCATAACCGAACTAACCCAATCAACGCCTGAAAGTGCGTTGCCTAATTCTTTTGCCCGGGCATGATCCTCTTTCAATCGTGTGATGTGATTATCCAACGCAAAGATTCCGGCCGCTGCTAAAAAACCGGCCTGCCGCATGCCGCCACCAAATGCTTTTCGTATTCGCCTGGCTTTCGGTTCCAATTCCTTTTTGCAAACCAGCACGGAGCCAACCGGTGCGCCCAATCCTTTCGACAAGCAAATTGAAATCGTATCGAAATAATTTCCGTACTCCACCGCTTTATCTTTTGTTTCAATGAGTGCATTGAACAACCTGGCGCCATCCAGGTGCATTCCCAACCCACGTGATCTTGCAAATTGACTGATTGACCTGACCTGATCCAATGAATAATAACTACCCGCTTCCCGTACCACCGTATTTTCTAAAGCAACTACAGAAGAAATTGGGTAATGCGAATCCTGGCTATTATTGATATTGGATTGGATTTCAGCTATTGAAATTCTTCCGCGGTCACCTTCCAGCAAACGTACACTTACCAGGCTGTTTCCGGCCAGTCCACCGCCTTCATATTTATAAATATGCGAACCTTTATAACAAATAACTTCTTCATAGGGTTGGGTCAGAATCCTGATCCCGATTTGATTGGTCATGGTGCCGGAGGGGCAAAACACCGCTGCTTCCATCCCCAATAAATCTGCGCATTTTTTTTCCAACTCAATTACACTCGGGTCTTCACCAAACACATCATCACCCACCGCAGCGTCCATCATCGCAGCATGCATGGCGGGGGTTGGCTTGGTTACGGTGTCGCTGCGCAAGTCAATTACCATACTTTTCGTTTTTAAAGCCTTGAATTTACAAAAAGACGAGGTGGGGCAAACGGATATTACAGATCATTTGGTTTTTAACCCTGTGCGTTCTACTTTTGCAATCCAAATCGCGGGGTGGATCCGCTAATGAGCGGATCGTTGGGCTCATATCCGCCAAAGGGCGGACACAGGTTCGAAACGAGATTTTGAAATGATGAATTGAAAATATATCGCGGGGTGGAGCAGTTGGTAGCTCGTTGGGCTCATAACCCAAAG
>CAZNRJ010000005.1:0-10367 GCA_964574945.1 uncultured Ohtaekwangia sp.
CTTTCTTGCATTTTTATCTGTTTTCTTGTCGCAAATTTAGGAAATATTTACGACAAAAAATGGGAAAGAATAATTCAAGGGCGGCTTCCGTAAGTTTTCGGCTGATTATTCAGGTCTTATGGTTCCCAAACGAATACGTAAAATGAGTTGCTTGCAATTCGCTGCTTATATCTGTTGTTCGGTAAAAATCCACTGCTTGTTCGTCATCCGTCTCAGCCTGAACAAACACTTCGCCAAATCGTTTTTTCCGATTTTAAAATTGAACTTTATTATTCAACTTTCAAATGGCCCAACTTCAGGGGAGCTTACACGACCAGACAAACTTGTTCATTAACGCTAAGTTATTAAAATCCTTAAGTCAGGTCGGAAGAGGTGACTGCAATGAAAAATTTTGAAACCAATCAGTTTACGCGTTGATAAGTTGTTGAAACGTAAAATTTGGATTACGCATTTCTATTTCGTTCTTGCTTGATTCCACTTGTGCTTCTGTCGCATAAACAAACATTTTTTGTTCGTAGTCGTCAATAGCACCTTGTATAGTTTCAAATTTTCCGTTCGTAAGATTATCGGACAAAATCAAAGCGTCCAATAGTCCAATGTTTACGCCTTGTCCTGCAAAAGGTGGCATTAAATGAGCCGTGTCGCCAATTAGAGTGATAGGCAATGGACGATTGCTTTTCCAAGTTTTGTCCAACGGTAATTTTCTTGTTGGCAAACCAACAAAAAAAGATGTCGAACGAATTAACTGTTTGTATCGTTCGTCCCAATTTGAAAGTCTGTTCAAAAGAAACTCAGCAACATTTTTGGTGTCTTGAAAGTCCAATTCATTGTTATTCGCCCATTCTTCAGTCATACTAAAAAAGACACTATAACTCAGTAAATCGTCATTCTTCGGGTTTGCAACAAATAAATTTCCCTGATGTGCGGTCATTAAAATATTGTTGTCGCATAATTGGTAAAACTCACGACAATTTTTTTCAGGTTCGGAAACATCGCCCTGTATGATGAAAGTTCCTGTATATTCTACTTCTGTATCTGTAACAAAATTTCGTGCTTTGGACATTCCGCCATTTGCAACGATAACAAAGTCTGCGGTTGCAGTTGATTTGTTTTCAAAATGCAAAAGCCATTTTTCATTTTGGTTTTCAATAGTCGTCAGTTTTCTGTTCCAAACAACTGTGTCGTTTGTTAAACTGTCAAGCAACATTTTTTTTAAATTGTTTCTGTTGATTTCAGGGTTGTCAACCATAGGTTTTTTAGAAAGTAAAACATTTCCTTGCTCGTCAGCGAAAGTTCTACCCATAGGAAATGCTTTTGCAAAATAGGTGTCAAGCAAACCTGCTTTTTTCATTGCTTCTTGTCCCGAATTTTTATGCAAGTCAAGTGTCCCGCCAAAAATTCTTGCATGTGAGTCTTTGTCTCTTTCATAAACAGTTACGTCTATGTCGTTTTGCTGTAACAATCTTGCCATTGTCAGTCCAACGGGTCCCGCACCGATAATGGCAACTTTTTTATTGTTTAATAAATTCATATTCTGCCAATCTGTTGATGTTTGCTGTGTCACCCGAAATGCACACAATCAGCGAATATATGCACCCAGACGCATATATTTTGCATATATCGATACAAAAGATGCTATTACCCACCCAATTTGACTGGCTATATGCACCTGCATTATTGTAAAACTACTTTGGCACTTTAAATCCCTTTGCTTCAATTTCTTTCTTCGTTAGCTTAATCACATTCACATCGAGCTTAATCTTACTAAGCGGTTCATCAAGAGAATCTTTGGGCACCATAACAATGGCATCAATTACATCCATGCCTTCAAACACTTGTCCGTACACGGTATAATTATTATCGAGGCGGTGCAGGCCCTTTTTATTTTGCACCACATAAAACTGGCACCCGGCAGAAAGCATTTCCGGGTTGTCGTCTCGGCCAGCTGCAAAAGCGCCATACACGTGTGTGAGGGAATCACTAAACTCCGGTTTCAATAAATACGGAGAATCAGCAAAGCCTTCGGGTGTATCGGGGCAACCGCCCTGCGCTACAAAATTATTGATCACCCGGTTGAACGTGAGCGAATCCCAATAACCGGCATTGGCGAGTTTAATAAAGCTTGCCTTGTGGTTGGGGGTTTCATCATAAAGCCAAATGAGCAAGTCGCCTTTTTCTGTTTTGATTTGCCCAACCTCATACTTGAGTTCAGAAGAACAGGCGAATGTTCCTAAGAAGATAATAAGATAAAGATTTTTAAGCATCGTGTAGTGAATGTTTACTGCAAGATAACAACTCTAAAAGTCAGGAGATTGTATCTTTGCATCTTTTTGAGATGATTAATACATCCGAAAAGGACGAGCGGGAATACCTGGAGCAGATAAAAGAAACCCTGTTGCTGGCCATCAGGCGCGCGGATGACAATGTGAAGGATGTTTCGGAGGAGCTGCGACATAATAAACAATACATTTACGAACACCAGTCGGGCATGGATGAGGCCGATATGGTAGCGGCCGGGCAGTCGGTAAACCGCATGGCTTACACGGGTGAAGGCGCGGTTGCCCGTAAACGAAAACTGCTGAAGCTGATTGACTCACCTTACTTTGGGCGCATTGATTTTATAACAGGCGGGGAGCGGAGCGCGATTTACATTGGCATCTATACGTTCTTCGATGAAATGCTGAAGACCAACCTGGTGTATGACTGGCGTGCACCGGTGTCGTCTATGTTTTATGATTTTGAATTGGGCGCTGCACATTACGAACCACCCTCCGGAAAGATTGAAGGCGAGATTGCCTTGAAGCGTCAATATAAAATCCGGGATGGCAGGATGGAGTTCATGATCGAAAATGGGGTGAACATTCACGATGAAGTGCTGCAGCAGGAGCTAAGCAAATCGGCTGACGACAAGATGAAAAACATTGTCGCTACCATTCAGCGCGATCAAAATGCCGTGATCAGGAATGAAGAAGCACGCGTGATGATTATACAAGGAGTGGCGGGTTCGGGCAAAACATCCATTGCGTTGCACCGACTTGCCTTTTTATTGTATCGCTTTCGCGATGAGATCCGGTCGAAAGATTTGCTGATCCTTTCGCCCAACAAAGTATTTTCAGATTACATCAGCAACGTGTTGCCTGAGTTAGGGGAGGAACACATTCCTGAAATGGGGATTGAGGATTTGGCGAACGAGTTACTGGAACACAAATTTCAGTTCCAGACTTTCTTTGAGCAGGTTGAATTGCTTCTTGAAAACCCTGACCCGGCATTTATTGAACGGATTCAATTTAAAGCTTCGTTTGATTTTTTAAAGCAGCTTAACAAGTATCTCATTTATGTGGAGAATAATTATTTCAATCTAAATGAAATCCGGCTGGGTAAAATGGTAGTGCCGGGCCCGTTTATTGAAGAACGGTTTAAAGCGTATCACCGCATTCCGTTGCTCAAGCGCTTTCATGAAGTGGCTAAAGATGTACAGAACTATGTGCGCAATGAAGTGAAGCGCAAGCTGACGGGTGGCGAGAAATCAAAAATCTGGGAAGCGATGCCACGCATGTTTAAGATCAACAATGTGTTTGACCTGTACCAGGATTTTTACCGGTGGCTCGAAAAGCGGGAAATGTTTCGCACGCTTGCGGAAGGTAAGCTGGAGTATGCGGATGTGTTTCCATTGATTTATTTTAAGATGCGGTTGGAAGGGTATGAGCCGCACCATCATGTTAAGCATTTGCTGGTGGACGAAATGCAGGATTATACTCCGGTGCAATATGCAGTGTTGTCGCGGTTGTTTACGTGCAAGAAAACAATCCTTGGCGATGTTGGTCAAACCGTAAACCCGTTCAGCGCTTCGTCTGCGGAAGCGATTGAGCAAGTTTTCCCGCAAGGTGATATTGTAAAACTGTTTAGAAGTTATCGCTCAACCTTCGAGATCACAACCTTTGCACAACAACTCTCGCCCAACTCGCAGGTAATTGCTATGGAGCGGCATGGTGAACAACCAACACTAAAAGGTTTCACAAATAATACGGAAGAGTTGGAAGCCATCAAAGGAATGCTTGATCAGTTTAAGGAAACGAACCATCAATCGTTGGGCGTCATTTGCAAAACCTCTGGTCAGGCGGAGCTTGCGTATGAATTCCTGAAACAAACTCATGGCGTTCATTTACTAAGGGCAGACAGTACTTCTTTTTATGAAGGGGTAATTATCACCACCGCTCATCTCGCTAAAGGATTGGAGTTTGATGAAGTGATTATCCCGTTTGCATCACTTCGTAACTACCATACAGAAGTGGATAAACGTATGTTGTACATTGCGTGCACGCGTGCGATGCATAAACTCACGTTGACGTACTCTAATGGAAAGACTGAATTAGTCAAGTAATGAAACTACTTCGCGCCTTAGCGACTTTGCGGTGTAAATTTTTTAACCACAAAAACGCAAAGGCACTAAGAAAGCACGAAGTTATAGTTTTGTAGCACCTGTATCTTTCCAACTTTTTGATTTTGCTGAATCGATAACAGCTTCACACACTTTTTGGGTTTGCAGTGCATCGTTAAAAGTTGGAGCACAGGGTTCGCCCGTCTCCAAACTTTTTAGAAAATCAGCGACCTGATGAATGAAGGTATGTTCGTAGCCAATAATTAACCCGGGCACCCACCATTTGTTCATGTAGGGTTGATCGCCATCGGTAACTAATATGGATCGCCAACCTCTTACAATTGAATCATCGCGATGGTCAAAATATTCAAGGCGATTGAGGTCATGCAAATCCCAGCGAATGGAAGCATGCTCACCGTTGATCTCAAACGTATACAATGCTTTGTGGCCACGGGCATAGCGTGTTGACTCAAATAAACCTAATGATCCATTATCAAAGTGACAATGAAAGATACACGCATCATCAATACCAACCTTTTGTACTTTACCACTTGTTTGGTGCACACGCTCTTTGATAAATGTTTCGGTCATAGCCGATACATCTTTGATAGCACCGTTTAGCCACATGGCCGTATCAATGCAATGCGCCAGTAAATCACCTGTTACCCCTGAACCCGCAGCATCCACATCCAATCGCCAAAGTCCTTCACCACCTTGCGGCAACTCAGGACTTATTGTCCAGTCTTGTAAAAAGTTAGCGCGGTAGTGAAAAATCTTTCCAAGTTTTCCGGAATCGATAATTTGTTTTGCCAACGTTACCGCAGGTACACGCCTGTAATTATACCACACTGTATTTTTTACACCGCTCTTTTCAATGGCATCTACCATTTGCTGACCTTCCGCCAAGGTTCGTGAAAGAGGTTTCTCGCATAAAATCATTTTTCCTTTTGCTGCTGCCGCGATTGCAATCTCTGCATGGAAGTCATTAGGAGTACAAATGTCTACAGCGTCAATATCATCACGTGCAATCAGCGCTTTCCAATCTGTCTCCGTTGATTCATATCCCCATTGTTCTGCAAATGCTTTTACCTTTTCGGGATTGCGTGCGCAAACTGCTTTCAGTACAGGTTGATAATTTAGCTCCGGAAAAAAATCACCTACCCGTTTATAGCCATTGGAATGCGTGCGCCCCATGAAGCCGCATCCTATTAATCCGATTCTTAGTTTTTTCTTGCTCATCTTGATGTATTTTAAATTATATGATGATACTTAAAGTTGACAAGTCTGAAACCAAATTGTCAATTGAACATTGTTCATTGTCAATTTTTATTCAACCCATCCATGCAACTCCCGCACTTTTATCATAGTAGCGAGAACATCGTTCCATGTTTTTTGCTTTAGCATTACCTCATTGGGGAACATACATCCATCCCAACAAATATGTTTAAAGGCTTTGGTGAGCTTACCATTTTCATCACGCAGCCAAAATCCTGCATCGTTCGCGATGTCAAGTTTTCCATTCGGATCAGTTGCCTGGCAATGTCGACCTGTTTTATCGTGCGAGCCGGAACCAAACACAGTACCATCGTTTTGTGCCACATGAAAATCAATCGTCCACGGACGTAACGCTTTGGTAACAGTCTTAAGTCCTTCGGTTAATGCTTTGCGATCGCTCCATTGAAAATCTTTCGGAAGGATTCTGTCTTCGGGTCGGTTGTCGCTCAATAAATATAATAACGTGTGCGCCATGTCTGCCTGAAATCCAATGTTCGGGCGATCAACTGCTTCCAATATTTCTACCATCGTTTTCCAACTGTGCATGCCACCCCAACAGATTTCACCTTCGGCTGCTAATTTTTCGCCAAAGTCAGCAGCTACATCACACGCCTCGCGAAATGTTTGCGCAATTAATTTTGTATTGCCTACAGGATCAACCGCCCAGTTGGTTGGCGAGCTGGCCGAATCAATGCGAACAATTCCGGAAGGACGCACTCCCAATTCGCGCATGCGCTTTCCGAAATGACATGCCTTGCGAACCATTTCAACAAACACCGCACGATCTTCTTTGCTTCCCATAGCAGGGCCACCCCAGATAGGAGCCACAAGACTGCCCACATTCAATTTGAGTTTGGAAAGTTTATCGGCAAGTTTTTTAATGTCGTCATCGGTATAGGTTTCAAGATCGATGTGTGGACCAAACAGACCGAGGTCAACGCCATCGAACTTTACCCCGTTGACTTCCGCAGCAGCGGTCAGTTCAAGCAGCGTGTCGAAAGGAATAACAGGTTCTGAATCGGGGCCTTTGCCTACAATACCGGGCCATGTGGCATTGTGTAGCTTTGGATAATTATTTTCTGGCATATAGGTAGATTTAGATGTTAGAAGTTGGATACTGGATATTAGATGTTTGAAGTTAGAGTTTTAAGTCTGAATTTTCCGGACCAAAATGCTTTAGCATTACGATAGGATCGGTTGTTGATGCATTGGTAATCTTTACGCCTTCACGCGCTGCTTTTTCAGTAATGAAAAATTCATCGTTGGTTAATTGTCCGTAGCGGATTAAGGCGGGTGTCTCCACATTCCAAACGCCCATCGTACCATGTCCCTGCATCATAATGATTCCATACGCTGCGTTGTCTTTGATCGTAACCGTAGCGCCCGGCAGCACGGTAAGTTCTTTCGCACTGAAGGCATCCGACTTGTAACACACCCAGGTTTCGGAATACCCATTAACTTTCATTTCGGCCAACGGCTTTACGGGTTTTGGATTCATGAACCGCGTTTGCAAAATATTTGGATCAACATTCAATTCCCAGTCAAGCACATCAATCAACTCATCGAAGTCACCAATCTTATCTTTCGGTGTTCCGTTCCATAATAATTCTTCCGGGATAATTGCTTCGTTCACTAAGGATTGATACATAGCGAAAACATCGGATGCTTTTTGCGGTTCATAAGTGCACATACTTCCCGGTGCGTGTAACATTCCCGGAGGCACATCCCAACCCGTGCCCGGTTCCAAGCGAAATGCAGAAGAGTAGTTGGTTATTTTATTATCGCCTTTTGTAAAATTGACAAGGCACTGCCTGATCTCTGCCTTTGTGGTGCCCGGTGAAATGCCGAAGAAGGTGTACGGAAAATCACCTCCATGATTATTTAACTGGGGTGGAAAGTAATAAGCCTCCGGTTTACCGAACTGACCAATGAGCGCGGCCTTCTCATCATTATGATGCACATGATGCGGAAGCGGCCCCATGTTATCAAAAAACTTGGAATACATGGGCCAGCTTTTATGTTTGTTCCATAAGCGATCCCCGATGATCTCACCTTTCAGTTCATCGATCACATCCTTTAATAGAATCTGTTCTTCTTTTGAGCCATCCTTAACCACCACTGGACTTAACCCTTCATTCTTTCCCGTTAACGGACCATTCTTTGCAGGCGTAGTAGAGGATAACCAACGTTCATCAATGCCCCCGCGATTACCACCCAACACATAGTAATCATCCGGATGTAACTTAATCCTTCGACCGGGTACGCAGAACGATCGTGGAACCCATGTGGGTGCGAGCCGTAAAATCCCGTTACCTTGTTCAAGTGCTTTCTTTGCTAAACTCATAGGGTAGTATTTTAAAGTGTTGAGATGGAGACGGTTTAAAATTAACAGTTGACAAGTTTACAATTGACAAATAGCATGGGTAAAATAAAATTGTCAATTGCCTTTTTGTCAACTGAACAGTTTTTTATATAACATCCCATTTGGTACTTAATATTAAAAATTTAATCTCTTCAACAATTTATCAATCCCTTCTTTATCTTTCAACACTTCAAGCTCAAGATCATAACTCCGATTTTCCCCAGGTGTTAATTGGATCAGTTGATTTTCAGCGCGTGCCTTTGCCTGGCCGATAGGAGGGTTGGTGCCGGGTTCAAGGCCGGTAACATATTCGTCCTTACCCCAATGTTGCCAATTTGTTAACCACGGCAATTGTTTTTTCCGGAAACGAATTGCTAAAGCTACTCCCACCTTAGTATTATGTAATCCGCAAACGCAATTTCCATCGCGATCGGCAGTTGCATCAATGGCAACAACGGCTTCACCTGTTCCGTTATGATTCGTGATAGGTGCGGGACATTTTTTAAAATTGTTTCCTTCTGCAAATATTTTATTTGCTTTGTCACCTTCCATAGATTGCCAGACGCCTTTCCAAAGAATATCCGTTCCTTCATCCACCAAGGGCCATCCGAAATTAAAATGATAAAGGATCATGTGCGGAGCAGGAGTGTTGCCCCGGTTTATCACTTCATCATGTATGCGAATAGTTGGCTGACCAAGTGTCGCAGAGATTGTTCTTTTTAACTCCAGGCTTGGGCCGAAGATTTTTGTCTCTTTCATGAGTCCGGTAATACTCATGTTCATGTTACCGGTTAAGAGATCAGGTTGTTGAATGGAGATAATTTCAGCAGGCGTGTTGCTGATCAGTCCATGAATACCACGTTCGCCAAATGAATCCGTTTCGGGGCCACCCACATGCGATAACCCACAGGTTGTTAGCAGACCGCCACCAAAGGTGCGAAGCCAATCTATTCCGTGATGTGAAAAAGGTTGTGAGGATGTGATGCCTGCATGACTGATCCAGGCAAGACTATGTTGATTATAAAAAGCGTCCGCAATATCCATCGCGCGATCAATGACAACTTTGTAACGCAAGCCGGTTCCCGTATTGATCCAGGCAATACGGGTTCCCCGTCCGGCTCCATTATCAATCACAGAGGTTTCAATACCTCCTAATTGATTGTGATTAGAGATTTTTCCTTTCCACGGGAGCATTGTTCTTTACTTTGATTCTGGATACTGGATTCTTGATTCTTGATACTGGAAATTGAGGATTTGAATCCATCAAATATCCAGAATCAAGTATCAATGTTTATAATTCTTTTAGCCTGATATTCCTGTACTCAACTTTCATCGGTGGCCCCACATGAACCTGCACGCCAAGCAAGCCGCTTATTTTTCGGTTTACTTTATCGTTATCAGTAACATCACTCATCAACACACCATTCACATAATGCTGAAGTCGGTTTCCTTTTATGATTAAATGAACTTCGTTCCAATCGTCAGTTTTAATAAAAGTTTGTAATGAATCTTTATCCATCGATTTTTTCACGTCTACTTGTGTCCAGGCATTGTTCTTTACAAAATCTTTCACTGCCGCTTTTGTATCTTCCGTTCCGCTGATGACTGTTGTTTGGCCACGATATGCTAAAGTTGTCCGTCCCCGCTCTTCATAATTTTGACCTGTGTATCGATTTTTTCCATCAATGTCGGCCTGGTATCCTTTCAACGCATGAGGCACATCACTCAGTTGTTCGCTGCGGTAGTTGATGCCACTGTTTCCATCACTGGTTATTTTGTATTCCAATTTAAGTTCGAAGTCTTTGGGCTCACCACCTTTCCAGGTTATAAACGTGTTGGTCTTGAGCAATTTGTCGGCTGTGATTTCTCCCACAATGGCACCATCTTCAACTCGCCAGTAAACAGGATCACCTTCCCAGCCCGTCAATGTTTTGCCATCAAAGATGGATTTGAAATCTTTCTTCTTTTGACCCGTTGCCGAGATGGAGCAGAAACAGATTAGTAGAATTAAAAGGTTGAATACATTCGAACGAAGAGAGGTTTTTATTTTCAGTTTCATACCAATTCTTTAATCACCTATTTATAAACTTCATGATCTGCATTACCACCTGCCACCATATAAGCGATCAGGTCTTTCAATTCTTCATCATTCAACCTGTTTGTCAATCCCGGTAACATGAGCGAAACCTGTGAATGGCTTAATGAAACCACATCAGCCTTTGGAATGTCGCGCAGGGTTTGCGGGGAAAAAGGATTTTGGGAAATAGAATATTTTCCTTCGTCCTCATTGATTAATCTGCCCAATATGGAACTACCATCTTTCATGGTGAATATAGTAGCTGCATACTGATC